>DASUTR010000568.1:0-17058 GCA_036374535.1 Polyangiaceae bacterium | reverse complement strand
AGTCGGGCTTCAATGCTTCGAGCAATTTCTCGAGGCGGCTCTCGATCGATTCGTCGACCTGACCGAGCTCGGTTTCGACGATGCAGGCGTAGTCTTCGAGGGCGGGAGCGCGTTCACCGGGACCGTGCGGCGCGCCACCGGCGGCGGACCGCCGTCTAGCGGGCGACCGAACGAGTCGAGCACGCGGCCGAGCAGCGCGTCGGACACGGCAATGGTGGGACCGCGGTGCGTGCGCTCCACGCGCGCGCCGGGCCGAACCCCCGAAAGCGCGCCGAGCGGCGTCGCGAGCAAGCGCCCGTTGCGGAAACCGACGACTTCGACGTCGAGTCGTGCGTTCGGGGAGGAATGCACGCAGAGCGTCTCCCCGACGGCCGCTCGCAGACCGCCGACTTCGACGATGAGGCCGACGACGTCGAGTACGGTTCCGAAGGGAACGTGAAGGGGTGCTTTTTCGCAGCGTTCGACGAGCTGCTCGAGCATCAGGGGACCTCCGAGTCGGGCTTCAATGCTTCGAGCAATTTCTCGAGGCGGCTCTCGATCGATTCGTCGACCTGACCGAGCTCGGTTTCGACGATGCAGGCGTAGTCTTCGAGGGCGGGATCCACGGTGACCTTGAGCACGTCCACTTGCGCGGCCAGGTTGCTTTCGAGCCCGTCCACGGCGCCCGCGAAACCGCGGCCGACCCGCACGCGGAGCTCGCTCTGCTCGCTCAAGGCGTCGAGCGCTTCGCGCACGAGGTTCAGGAGCACGTCGGGAGCGATGGCGAGCTCGCGGGCGATGACGCGCCGGGCGATCATCGCGGCGAGCGTGGCCATCTGACCGGCGGTCGCTTCGAGCACGCGCGTCCTCACGTGACGGAGCTCTTCGAGGGCGCTCTGGAAGGCGCGCTCGAGCACGGCGAGCTCGGGGCTCGGCGGGCGCACGTCTTGATGTGGCGCCTCCGACGGGCGGAGCGAGCGGGCCATCTGCTCGGCGATCCCCTCGGCCGCGGCGCGCTCGCGGGCGTGCTCCGGGGCGGAGATCGGGAGAAGCTCGCGCCGCACGGCCTGAACGAACTCCTTCGGCACCGGCGCGGCGCGCAGGCTCGGCCGCGTCTCGACGGGAGCGAGGTGCATCGGGGCGCTCGCCGGCGGGGGCGGCGCCGAAGACTTGCCGGTCGACATCCAGCGCGGCTTTTTCCGCGGCCCTCGGTCTCTGGTGACGTTCGTGAATTCGGCGCGTTTGGCGAACCGCGCCGGGATATCGCTAGCCATTTTCCGCCTTCTCGAGCGAGATCTGACCTTCGGAATCGAGGCGGACGGCGGCTTCGATGATCTCGCGCTGGGCGGCTTCCACTTCGGAGAGCCGCGCGGCGCCGAGCGCCTCCATGTCCTCGCGAATGCGTTCGGCGGCGCGCTTCGACATGCTCGAGAACACGTGGTTCGCGAGCGACTCGGAAGCGGTCTTCAGCGCCAGCGTCAGCCGCTCGACCGGCACGGATTCGAGCAGCGTCCGCATCCCCTTCGCGTCGACGACCAAGAGATCCTCGAACGTGTAGAGCGAACGCCGGATGTCCTGGGCCATGGTGGCGTGCTCGGCTTCGAGCAAACCGAGCAACGCTTCGCCCTGCTTGCGTCCGAGCTTGCGCACGACGGCGGCCGAGCGCTCGAGCCCGTTCACGACGATGGGAACCGCCCCCATCTGCTTTTCGGGGAGCTCGGCGCCGAGCGCGGTCGCAGCCTCTTCGAGCACGTCGCTCGGAACCTCGGTCATGGTGACGAGCCGCGTGAGCACCGCCGCCCGCACCGCTTCGGGCAGGAA
The DNA here is from genome assembly GCA_036374535.1 of Polyangiaceae bacterium. Classification (GTDB taxonomy): domain Bacteria; phylum Myxococcota_A; class Polyangia; order Polyangiales; family Polyangiaceae; genus PMG-095. The sequence goes on along the minus strand of DASUTR010000568.1, from coordinate 15,258 downwards.
CTCGAGCGTCTTCGCGGCGTGCCCCGGGTCGAGCTGGGACACGATCGCCGCGGCTAGCTGGGGGTGTTCCCCCTCGAGCAACACGGCGAGCTGGCCCGGGTCGGCCGAGGCGAGCTTCTGCATCGACGTGCGGGGGGGCTCGACGAAGATTTCCTGGGCGCGGGCCGGGCCGAGGGCTCTCGCCGTCATGTTCGTGAGGTACCGGACGCCGCCCCGCGGAACGGCCACCGCTCGCTGCGCTTCCTCGATGAACTCGGCGTAGAGGCCTTCGAGCGCCTCGGTAGGCACCGACTTCATCTTGGCGGCGACTTCGCGGAGCAGCCGGAGCTCGTCGGGCTCGAGCTCGGCGATGATCGGCGCCGCCACGCTCTCGTCCAGCGAGAGGAGCATCACGACCGCTTTCTCCGCACCGCTCAGTTGCATCGCCGAGGCGGGTCTTGCGAAAGCCGTGCCGGTCACGCGGAGTCCGCCGCGCGCGGGGCGGAGAGCCAGCCTTTGAGCACGATGGAGGCCGTAGCGGGGTCTTTCCCGGCGAGCTCGAGCGCGCGGGCCCGAAAGTCGGCGAGGGCCGTCGGCGAGGGCTCGAGCAGCCGGGCGCGGCGTTCGGCGTCAGGGAGGGCCGCGGCGGCGCGTTCGGCGGCGCCGAGCTGCGCGGCAGCCTCGATCCTCGAGAGCGTTTTCGCCTTCTTCGAGCGTTTGAGCAGCATGACGAGCGCGACGAGGGCGAAGAGTCCGCCCGCGGCGTGGGGCAGGTAGCGGCGCCAGGTGGGAACTTCGGGCGTCTTCACGCCGTCCGCCATCGGGTCGTGGTGGAATTCCATGGCGCGCACGGTCAAAGAATCGCCACGGGTGGTGTCAAAACCGACGGCGCGCCGCACGATCTCTTCGAGCGAGGCGAGCTCTTCGGCCGACCGGGGCACGACCACCGTCTTCCCGCCGCGCTCGACGCGTTTGTGGTCGAGCAGCACGGCGACGCTGAGCTTGTGGATTTCGCCGGGGGGAGTCGAGGTCTTCTCGATGACGCGGTCGACCTCCCAGTTGCGGGTCTGCGTGCGCCGGAAGACGCCGCCGGTGCCTACCGCGGCTGCTTCTTGCGGGGCATCGCCCGGCGGATTGGCGTCGGGAAGGTTCGATTGTGCGCCGGGAACGCCGGCGACGGTCGCTTCCGGACCGCCAGCCATCTCTTCGATCTTGTGCTCGCTGCGGAGCGCGGTCGTGTCCTTGTTGAACAGTTCCTGCGTCTTTTCGCGCGTCGCGGGATCGATGGCGACGTTGACGCGCACGTCGGCTTTGCCTTGCCCGACGACGCGTTCGAGCTGCTCGCGAGCGGCCGTCTCGAGCTGAGACGCCATGAGCTGCCCCTGCTCGCCGCGATCGGCCGCGCCCGCGGTGGCCTCGCCGTCAAACGTCGGACGGTGGAGCGTCACGCCGTCGGCGCTGACCACGGAGACGCGCTCCCGCGAGAGTCCCGGGACGGCGCTCGCGACGAGGTGAACGATGCCAGCGATTTCCGTGCGTCCGAAGGCTTCCGGGCTCCTGAGCTTGAGCACGACGGATGCCGAGGCGCGCTCCTGCCCGCGGACGAACAAGCGCCGCTCGGGCATCACGAGGTGTACGCGCGCCGCTTCGACGCCCCGCACCGTCGCGATCGAGCGCGAAAGCTCGCCTTCGAGCGCCCGCTTGAGGTTGACCTGCTGCTCGAACTCGGTGCTGCCGAGCTGTGATTTATCGAAGATTTCGAAGCCCACGCCGCCGCCCCGGGGAAGTCCGGCCGACGCGAGCTCGAGCCGGAGCTCGTGGACGCGGCTTTCGGGCACCTGAATGCGCGTCCCCGTCTCGTCGAGCTTGTACGGAACCTGCTGGGTCTTGAGCTTTTCGACGATGGCGGCGGCGTCGGCCGTCGAGAGCTCGCCGAACAGCGAGACGTAGTTCTCGTTCGAGCCGAGCGCCACGAGACCGAGCGTGAGCGCGAGGACGCCGGCCATGCTGGAGACGAGTAGCACCCGTTTGACGGTGGGTAGGCCGCGCCAGAACGCGGCAAGCTGCGAAAAAAGGGCTCGAATCGATTCAGGCACCGGTCATTGCTCCGTAGGGCTTTCCAAAGCTAGATCTGCATTCGCCAAAGCTCGTAGAACGCGTCGATCACCTTGTTGCGGACGTTGCCGACGAAGCGAAGCTCGATGTCGGCCTTGCTGAGCTCGAGCATCGTGCCGTGGATGTCGTCGAGGCGACCTGCGGCAAACTCTTTGCCGGTGTATTCGGCGGTGCGAAGTTGGTCGTTCGTCTTCATCAACGCCTGCTCGACGAGGTTGTCGAAGCCGGGCTCGGGCGTCTCCGCCGGAGTGACGAGCTTCGCCTCGTTGCCGACCTGCGGCAGCGCGAGCGGAATGCCGGTGGCGTCGATCGGGCTCATGCTTAGCGCCCGATGCCGATCGCGGAGCGCGCCATCTGCTTCACGGATTCGATCGACGTGACGCCGGCCTCGTAGGCGCGCGAGGCGGTGATCATGTTCACCATCTCTTCGACCGCGTTCACGTTCGGGTATTCGACGTAGCCCTGGCCGTTCGCGTCGGGGTGGCCAGGCTCGTAAACGAGCGTTCCGGGGCGCGCATCCTGCGCGATTTGCGCGACGTTCACCCGAGCGACGCCGGATTCGGCCGCGAACGGGCCGCTCGTTCCGTCGATGCCGACCGCTTCGAACACGGGGTCGAGGCGCTTGAACGGCCCGCCCTCGGGGGTGCGCGTCGTGTGCACGTTCGCGAGGTTCGACGCGATGGTGTTCATGCGCACGCGTTGGGCGCCGAGCCCGGACGCGGCGACCTCGAGAGCACTAAAGACGCCGATCATCGTTCAATCATCCTTTTCCGTCGTTGGCCGCGAACGAAAGCTGCCTGAGCTCGGCCGAGACGATGGCCGAGACGGTGTCGTAGCGAAGCTGGTTTGCGGCGAGCTTGGCCGCTTCGCGGTCGATGGAGACGTAGTTGCCGTCGTTGCCGACGCCCGCAGAGAGATCCTGGAAGACGCGGCCGTGCGGCTCGAGTCCACCGGCGCCGGCGCCGAGATGGGCCTCGTTCGTGCGCTGCATCGCGACGCCGAGGGTCGCGGCGAAGCCGGTCTGGTCGACGCGCTCGAGATCGTTCGGCCGGTATCCGGGAGTGTCGACGTGCGCGACGTTCGACGCGAGCACGTTCTGTCGGTCGAGGTGGTAGTCGAGCGCCGTCCGGAGCGGGTCGACCGAGACGAACATGCCGGGCATGCGAGCGAGTCTCAGCACGAGTCGTGCCAGCGGCGTTCTTATCGCCGGTGGCGCGGGTGGGCACCGGTGCTCGTTCTGAGACGGTTTCGGCGCGCGGGCCGAAGTGTTCAAGTGTCAAGGATCCGGGCCGTTGACGGACTTAAGTCAGGGGCGTGACGCACCGTCACAGTGGGGGCAATGAGCGATTCTTTCGACGCAACGCCTTCCGCCGAAGTGAGTGAGTTCCAGTCCCTGACTCCCGAGGGCGGCTCGGGTGTGCGTTTCAAGTCCGTGTTCCCGGTGGCGATGGTCCCCGTGGAGCCGGAGCGGCCGCGGAGCATGGAAGGTGTCGTCGGCTCGTCCGGCGTGCTCACCGAGCTCTACCGCGTCATCGACCGTGTCGCCGACACGACCTGTACGGTGCTCATCACCGGCGAGAGCGGCACCGGCAAGGAGCTCATCGCGCGCGCCGTTCACGCCGCGAGTCCGCGCACCAACGGTCCCTTCGTCGCGGTGAACTGCGGCGCCATCCCGGAAGCGCTGCTCGAGAGCGAGCTCTTCGGTCACGCGCGCGGCGCCTTCACCGGCGCGCACGCCGCCAAGACGGGACGCATCGCGCTCGCGAGCGGCGGCACGCTCTTCCTCGACGAGATCGGCGAGATGCCGCTCTCGCTCCAGGTGAAGCTCTTGCGCCTGCTCCAGTCGCGCGAATACTCGCCCGTCGGCGACAACCGCACGCTGACGGCCGACCTCCGCATCGTCGCCGCGACGAACGTCGACCTCGAGGAGGCCGTCCGGAACGGCACGTTCCGCGAGGATCTCTACTACCGCCTGAACGTCATCCACCTCGCTGCTCCGCCCCTCCGCGACCGCAGCGAAGACATCCCGATGCTCGCCGGCTACTTCCTCGAGCGAGCGCGTGTGAAGGCCGGTCGCGACCGCGTCGCCAAGATCTCCCGCCAGGCCGCCGAGCTCCTCTGCCTCTACGGCTGGCCCGGCAACGTCCGCGAGCTCGAAAACACCATCGAGCGCGCCGTTCTCTTGAGCAACGGCTCGATCATCGAACCGAGAGACCTGCCGCCGCGGCTCCAGGGCCTCGGCGCGGGGCCGCGCGGTCCGACGGCCTCGATTCCCGACGCCGGCGTCGATCTCCGCAAAGCGGTCGAACAATACGAGAACCAGCTCATCCGTCAGGCGCTCGAGCGCACGGGCTGGAACAAGAAGCGCGCGGCCGATCTGCTGGGCATCAATCGCACGACGCTCGTCGAGATGCTCAAGCGCAAGCGTATCGCGGCAGCGTAGGTCCGCGGTATCCACGCGCGGACGTAGGGTGGTCCGGGGCTTGCAGTTCGTGCGGACGATGTCCCGTCACGAGACGTCTGCCGGCGCCGCGTCGCGCTCGAAACGCCCCCGCGGGAGTGCGAGCGGACGTCCTCACGCGGCGATTCGAGCCTGCGTCAGCGTAGCGACACTACTCGGTGCCATAACGTTGGCGCCCGACGCTCGCGCCGAGGGTTGGATGTACGAGGGTAACTTCGGTCTGGGTACCGGGCTCGAGGGCAGCGACGCCGGTACGGGCAGCATGCACTGGCAGCGCGCGCGGTTCCGGCTCTCCGCGGGAGTCGATCTGCGCAGCGACGAGAGCGACGACGAGGGCTACGGCTTGCGCGCCGTCGCGGAGCTCGAGAAACGCGGGAGTTTCGGCGGGGAGCTCCGCTATTCGCGCTTCGTGGCGCGCGGTTTCGGCGCTTACGCGGGGCTCACCGGCGTCGCATTCCCCGAAACGCTGCTCGGCGCGACGGCCGGCGCGACGATCGTGATCCCGCTCGGGCGGCCCGCGCTCTACATCGAGCCGAGCTTCGCCGCGCTGCCCCTCGGTAGCGATTTGCCCGACGATTCCGTGCTGTTTTGGGCGCTGCTCACCGTGGGGGTCAATGTCCGTCTCTAACGGGTTCGTGCGCTCGACGACCGTGGCGAGCCTCGCGCTTTCGCTCGCGCTCGCGGCCTTCCGCTGCGCCGGCGGCGCGAGCTGCCTCAGAAATTCCGACTGTCCGAGCGGCAACGTCTGCCACGAAGGCGCGTGCGCGCCGCCGCTCTCGAAGGCGCCGCCGAGCGACGCGGGCGTCGATGCGCCGAACGACGCCGCGCCCGATGCGCGTCCCGACTCGGGACCGGACGCGGGCGGTTCGGGCGGCATGGGCGGAGCGCCGGCGGGCGGAGCGGGTGAAGGCGGAGCGTCCGAGCAGTGATCCGGTGCCTGGCATCCAGATTGCTTTGAGTCGTCTCCGTCATGTTCCGATCTCTCCACATCGCTTCGACCGGGATGGCCGCGCAGGAGACGCACCTCGAAGGCGTCGCCAACAACATCTCCAACGCGAACACCGCCGGCTACAAGCGCCAGCGCGTCGAGTTCCAAGATCTCCTGTACCAAAATGTGCGCGAAGCGGGCGCAGCGACCGGCCAGAATACGATGGCGCCGGCGGGCCTCCAGATCGGAACCGGCGTGCGCGTGGTCGGCACGGCGCGCGCGTTCGAGCAGGGTAACTTCGAGAACAGCGGCAATCAGTTCGACGTCGCCATCGAAGGCAACGGCTTTTTCGTGGTGCAGCAGCCCGACGGCACGCCCGCCTACACGCGCGCCGGAACGCTGAAGACGGACGGCCAGGGCCGGCTCGTGAACAACGAGGGCCTGCCGCTCGATCCGCCCATCACCATTCCCGAAGGCGCGACGAGCATCTCGATCGCCGCGAACGGCGAGGTCGCCGTGACGATGTCCGGGGAAACCGACCCCGTGCGCGTCGGTGACATCATGCTCGCGAACTTCATCAACCCCGCCGGTCTCGAGTCGATCGGACACAACCTGTTCATCGAATCGCCGGCGAGCGGCGAGCCGCAGCTCGGCGCACCTGCCGAAGACGGCCGCGGAGCCCTGCTCCAGGGCGCGTTCGAGCGCTCGAACGTCGACATCGTCTCCGAGATGATCGGCATGATTTCGGCGCAGCGCGCCTACGAGATCAACTCGAAGGTCATCACGACGGCCGACGAGATGCTGCGCGCCGCCTCGCAGATGAAGTGACCATGAAACGAGCTCACTTCGCCCTGTCTCTCGCGCTGCTCGTCGCGGCGCCCGCGCTCAACGCCGAGCCGCGCGTTCGTGTCGAAGGACCGACCGTTCGACTCGCCGACGTCGTGACGAACGTCCCGGCCGAGCTCGCGGATTTCGAACTTTGCAAGGCGCCGCCCGCAGGCGCCTCGCGCGTGCTCACGCGCGGCGACGTGCTCGAGAAACTTCGGACGGCCGGCGCCGATACGACGCGCCTGGTCGTTCCGGCGTCGGTCCGCGTCGAGACGCTGGCCGAGCGCTGGACGCCGGCCGACGTGACCGAGCGCGCCTCGTCGCACGTGAAGGCGGCGCTCCAGCCGGGCGTCGAGCTCTTGAAGCTGAAGGCGTCGCAAGGCGCCGTCGTCCCGGTCGGCACCAACGTGAAGGGCGTCTCGTTGCGCGTCCCCCGCCGCGCCGGCACGCATCAACTGAGCGCCATGGCCGAGCTCGTTCGCGACGGCGACGTCGTGGCGCGCTTGCCCCTCTCGGTTTCGGTGACGGTGAGCGAGCTCGCGCTCGAGCCTACCGTTCGCCGCGGCGCGCTCGTCAGCGTCTACGTCGAGAACGGAAACGCCCGAGTCGGCGCGAGCGCTTCGGCCCTCGCGGACACCGACGCCGGCGAGGTCGCCTGGTTCAAAGTGTCGAGCACGGGCAAGGTCGTGAAAGCGCGCGTCGAGTCGCGCGACCTCGCCAAGGTAGTCCAATGAGCGTTCGCTTCGCAGCCGCCTTGCTCGCGCTTGCCGTTACGGCCGCGTGCGGTCCCGCCCACATCGCGCCGTTCACACCGCGCGAACGCAAGTACGATCCGGGCGAGTACGCCGCGACGCAGAAGGAGTTCCGCCCCGCGACGGGCTCGATCTACAGCGAGGCCCAGCCCGGGTACCTCGAAGACACGCGGGCGCTCCGCGTGGGCGACACCGTCACCGTGCGCATCAACGAGCACGCGGACGCGTCCGGCGACGCCACGACCGAGCTCAACAAGGACACGTCGCGCACCGCCGGGATCGAAGCGTTCCTCGCGCTCATGCCGAAGCTTCAGCGCGAGAATCCCAATCTCGACCCGTCGCAGCTCCTCAACATGGCGTCGAAGTCCGACTTCAACGGCGAAGGGCACACGACGCGGGAAGGCTCGCTCGTCGGCACCATCGGCGTGCACGTCAAGAAGGAGCTCCCGAACGGCGACCTCTACATCGAGGGCACCAAGGTCGTGATGATCAACCACGAGGAGTACCATCTCTACCTCTCCGGCGTGATCCGCTCGACGGACATCGCGCAGGACAACTCGATTGCCTCGTCGCTCATCGCGGACGCGCGCGTCGAGTTCACCGGTCGCGGTGACATCAACGATCAGGTCGAGCGCGGCTGGCTCACGAAGGTGCTCGACAAGGTGAACCCGTTTTGAGCGCCATGGCCATTCTTTCGACCCTTTCCGCCTCCGTTCGCCGCGTTCAGCGTGTCGTGTTGGGCGTGCTCGCGTGCCTACTCCTTTCGGGCGCGGCCCGGGCCGACAAGCTTCGCGACCTCTGCGACGTGGTCGGCGCCCGCGACAACCAGCTCGTCGGCTACGGCATCATCACGGGCCTGAACGGCACGGGCGACGACGTCTCGGCCCCGTTCGCCGCGCAGTCGCTGAAAGCGCTGCTACGGCGCTTGGGCGTCCAGGTGGACGCGCGCCAGGTGCGCTTGCGCAACGTCGCGGCGGTGCTCGTGACGGCGAACATTCCGCCGTTCATGCGCTCCGGAGCGAAGCTCGACGTGACCGTCGCGTCGATCGGCAACGCGCGCTCGCTCGCGGGCGGCGTCTTGATTCAAACCCCGCTGCACGGCGCCGATCGCAAGACGTACGCCGTGGCCCAGGGCTCGATCCTCATCGGCGGGTTCTCCGCCGAGGGCTCCTCCGGGGCGAGCGTTCAGCAGAATTCCACGACCGCGGCGCGCATTCCGAACGGCGCGCTCGTCGAGCGCGAGATCAAGAGCGTCATGACGCAAAACGGCAGGCTCATGCTCGCGCTCAGAAGCCCCGACTACGCGACCGCGAACCGCATCGTCGAGGCGATCGCCAAGGATCTCGGCGCCGGAACGGTGCGTGCGCTCGACGGCGGCTCGATCGAAGTAAAAGCGCCGCGGAGCTACGACGGAAAGCCGGTGGAGCTCATCGCCAAGCTCGGCGAGCTCGACGTGACGCCGAGCGAGAACGCGCGCGTCGTCGTCAACGAGCGCACGGGCACCATCGTCGTCGGAGGGGAGGTGCGCCTGTCGCCCGTCGCGATCGCCCAGGGCGGCATCACCGTCACCGTGCAAGAGTTCAAGGACGTTTCGCAGCCGGCGCCGTTCGCCGACCGCGGGCGGACCGAAGTGACGCGCCACTCGGAGGTATCGGTCGACGAGAAGCAGCCGTCGCCGAGCCTCGCGTACGTTCAGGGCGCGACCTCGCTCGCCGACGTCGCGAACGCGCTCGCGGCGCTCGGGGTGAGCCCGCGCGAGCTCGCGAGCATTCTGCAGGCGTTGAAAGCCGCAGGCGCCCTCCGCGCCGAGGTCGTGGTTCAATGAGCCCGCTCGCGGCACCGCAGGCCGGCACGCCGAGCGCGGCCATATCCGCCGAAGCGCCCAACGTCGAGCAGGCGAAGCGCGACAAGGAGAAGACGCTCGAAGCGGCCCGGCAGTTCGAAGCCATGATGCTCCGGCACGTGCTTTCGTCGCTCGAGAAGACCACCTCGATGGGCGGTACGAAGAGCGGTGGGAACAGCACCTACAAGTCGATGATGGTGGACGCACTCGCCGACGGGCTCGCACAGGCCGGCGGCCTCGGTCTTTCCGATCTGGTTGCAAAAATGCTCGAGGGCGAGCTCGGAGCAGCGAAGAAATGACCACTGAGCGGCCGAGCAGGCCGAAAATCGTTCGAGGAGCGCACACGATTCCGCTCAAGGTCCCTGGGCGCCGGCCGTTCTCCAAGGACAGCAGAGAAAAATCCACCGACTTTCGGTTGGGAGGCTTCGTATGAAAGGTATTTCAGGCAACCCGGTCCTCGACGCGTACCAGCGCATGGCCATCTCGCCCGTTCAGGGCGCAGCGACGGTCAAAGCGCCCGCCCCCGTCCAGAATCCCCCGTCGGGTGGCGACAACGCCGAGGTGAAGATCTCCGCGCAGGCGCGCGAGCTCGCGACGGGCGCGGCCGGCGCTCACGAAACCGCGCGCGTCACCGAGCTCAAGGCGAAAATCGCGTCGGGCGACTTCACGGTCGACCCCGCGCGCATCGCCGAGCGCATGCTCGAGCACCTCGAAAAGGTGGGTCTCTAAGCCATGGTTCCCGACGGCACTCAGGCGCGCGAGAACGCGGATGCGCTCGCTCCCGTGCTGTCGGAGCTCGAGGCGGTGCTTTCGGCCGAGGCGCAAGCCCTCCGCCAGCTCGACCGCCCGGCGATCGAGCGCGCCATGGCGGACAAGCTCCGCTTGTGTGAAGCGATCGCGAGCCACGTGGGCAAACCCGCCCCCTCGAGCCGCGAGAGGCTCGAGCGAATTCGCCGTCAAGCGCTCAAAAATCAGCTGCTCCTTGCCCACGCGCGCGACAGCGTGCGCGACGTTCTGAGCCTCGCTTCGGGGCAAACGGCGGGCGGGTCGAGCCCGCCTCTCGGCGGGTTGCGCGTGAACCTTCGAGGATGAGATGAGCCAGGGCCTCGTTCAGCTGCTCGGTACGGCGTTCGACGGCCTCAGCGCGAACTCCCGCGGTCTGTCGGTGACGGGCCAGAACATCTCGAACGTCAATACGCCCGGCTACGCGCGGCGCGAGGTGATGCTCGAGACGCGCGGCCAGGGCCTCATGGGCGTCAACGTCGCGGGGCTCCGCCGCGTCACGGACGCCGTCGTCGAGCGCCGCCAATACCAGACGTCGGGCCTCGCCTCGGCCGCCTTGGAGCGCGATCAGAATCTCGCCGGTCTCGAGGCGCTCTACGACGACGCCGGCGGCAGCGGTTTCGCGGACGCAATCGGCGCGTTGTTTTCGTCGTTCTCGGGCCTGGCGAATTCGCCGAACGATCCGACGGCGCGCCGCGCGGTGCTCGGTCGCGCCGAGACGCTCGCGGCGCGCATTCGAGAGACCGCGGACGGCATCGCGACGCAGCGCAACGATCTACTCGTCAAGGCGCAGGCGGTGACGGCGCAGGTGAACGAGAACGCCGCGGCGATCGCCAAGCTCAATCGCGAGATTTCCGCGGGCAGGGCGCAGGGCGTCGATACCGCGAACCTCGAGGATCAGCGCGAACAGCTCTTGCTCGGGCTCTCGTCCCTCATCGACGTGCGCACGATTGCCCAGGACTCCGGCGCCATCCTCGTGCAGGCGGCGGGCACGACGCTGGTCGACGAGATGTCGTCGCGAACGCTTTCGATCGACATCGCTCCCGGCGGCGATCTGAAGCTCCTTTCCCAGCAGGGCAACGGGCCGCCCACGGAAGTGACGCGCTTTCTCACGGGCGGAAAGCTCGCGGGCATTCGCGAAGCGCGCGACGTCGACCTCGCGGCGTCGGCGCAAAAGCTCGACGCCTTCGCGTTCGATTTCGCGAACGCCGTCAACGCACAGCACGCCGCGGGCTACGGCCTCGACGGCGTCACGGGTCGGAATCTCTTCAGCGCGACGGCGACCGCTGCGGGCGCCGCTCGCGTCTTCGCGGTGTGGTCCGGCGTGGCCGGCAACCCGGACGCGATCGCGGCTTCCGGCAACGCCACGTCGCTGCCGGGCGGCTCCGACAACGCCGTGCTGCTCTCGGGCCTCGCGCAGCGCTCGGTCGTCGGCGGAAAGACCGCGGGCGAAGCTTATGGAGCGCTCGTGGGCGACGTAGGCCAGCGCAAAGCCCGCGCGGCCGAGGACGTGATGCTCCGCGAATCCGTCGCCGCGCAGGTCACGTCGATGCGCGAATCCGTGAGCGGCGTTTCGCTCGAAGAGGAAATGATCGCGCTCACGAAGTATCAGCGCGCCTACGAAGCGTCAGCCAAGGTGATTTCCACGGTCGACCAGCTGCTCCAAGAGCTCATGAACACGGTCGGACGATGAGAATTACCGGTATCTCGACTGTCGCGACGCCCGCCGATTTCGGCCGCTGGCTGTGCCTCGCTGCGCTTCCGGTGCTCACGACCCTACGTACGCTCCGCTCCGGTTCTCCCGCGGCTTCGCCAGCACCCGAACTTGACGGGCGGGCGAGCTCAAGCGCTGGGCAATGACGATGAGAATCACGACAGGCATGAAAGACGCGGATATTCAGCGCAACCTGAGCGCGCTCAGCGCGCGCCACGCGGACGCGACACGCCGCGCGCTCTCGGGCCGCGCCGTGAACAAGCCCTCCGACGACCCCGCCGCCGCCGCCGAGCTTGCCCGCAACCGCCTCACGAAGGCGGCCCAAGAGGCGGGCCAGGATTCGCTCGATCGTGCGCGGGGCGACCTCGAGCTCGCCGAGGGCGTGCTCGCCGAGGCGGGCGACTTGTTCCAGCAGGCTCGCGAGATCGCGATGCAGGGCGCCAACGGCTCGCTCGATGCCTCGCAGCGCGCGACACTCGCCAAGCAGGTAGGGCAGCTCAAGGAGCAGCTCGTTTCGCTCGCGAACACGCAGGGCTCGAACGGCTATCTCTTCGCGGGCAGCAAGACCAACGCGACGCCGTTCTCGTCGGCCGGCGCGTTTTCGGGGGACGACGTCGACCACGTGGTCGACCTCGGCTCGGGAACGCCGACGGCCGTCGGAGCGAGCGGAGCGCGGGCTTTCACCGCCGCCGGGGGCCGCGACGTGTTCGCCGACCTCGACGCGCTCTCCGCGGCGCTGAACGCCAACGACTCCGCCGCCACGAGCGCGACCCTCTCGAGGCTCGACTCCGCGCGCGAACAGCTCATGACCGTACAGGCGGAAAGCGGACTCCGGCTCGCTCGCTTGGATACGACCGAATCGGTGATGGAGCGCATGAGCCAGGCGCTCGCCGAGCGGGATGACGCCGTCGCCGGGGCCGACCCGTATGCGGCGTACACCGACATGGTGAGCCTGCAGCAGTCGCTCGAGCAGGCGGTCGCCGTGGCGCGCAAGGTGCTCGATTTGGGAAGTTTGTTTCGGTTCTGACGATTCCATCCGTTCCTGACTGCGAGGAACGATGTTGATTATCGCCAGACGCAAGGGGCAGCGGATTCGGATCGGCGCCGGGATCGAGGTCGTGGTGACCGCCGTCACGCGGGGCGAGGTGCGTCTCGGAATCGTGGCGCCGCCCGAGGTTTCGGTAACGCGAGAGGAAGTGCACGCCGCCGTCGAAGCCGCCAATCGCGCTGCGGCCGAGTCTCCCCTCGAGACGTCCCAGGTGTCGTCGGAGGTGCGAGTAGCGGATATCAAAAGCTTTTCCTCAAGCTTCGAGGCAGGGACCCGTTCCTGAAAAATTGCAGGGCAAGACGCCCGCAGCAGCGACGAACTCGCCGCTCTACTCCAAGAAGGAGAATTTCCCATGGCAGTCGTAGTTTCCACCAACGTTTCTTCACTCGAAGCCCAGCGTAACCTTTACAAGAACCAGAAGGCGCTCGGCGCCAGCTTCGAGCGTCTCTCGAGCGGTTTCCGTGTCAACACGGCGGCCGACGACGCGGCGGGTCTCGCGGTGAGCGAGAGCATGAAGTCGAAGATCCGCTCGTTCACGGTTGCCGAACGCAACGCTGCCGACGGCGTCTCGATGGCGCAGACGGCGGAAGGCGCGCTCGGCGAGATCCACGACATTCTCGGTCGTATGCGCGAGCTCGGCGTGCAAGCTTCCAACGGCAGCTTGAGCGACACGGATCGCGGCTACCTGAACACCGAGTTCGGGCAGCTCAAGAACGAGATCACGCGTATCCAGGGCTCCACCCAGTTCAACGGCGTCAACCTGATCGGTACGTCGGCGAGCTCGGTGAGCTTCCAGATCGGTCTCGACAACGTCGCGAACGACCAGCTCTCGGTGAGCTTCGGCGGTCTCGATCTGTCGGCCGTGACGGCCGCCGGCAACGGCGTCGGTACGCTGGCGACGGCGCAGGCTTCGCTCGCGATCAGCGATACGGCGCGCGGCTCCGTGTCGAACTCGCGTGCAGGCTTCGGCGCGGTGATGAACCGCCTCGATATCGCGACCGCGAACATCCAGACGATGCGTCTGAACCTCTCGGCTGCGAACTCCCGCATCCGTGACGTCGACGTGGCGGACGAGACGGCTCGTCTTTCGCGCAACCAGGTTCTCACGCAAGCTGGCGTCTCGATGCTCGCCCAGGCGAACGGGCTCCCGCAGCTCGCCTTCGGCCTGATCGGCGGCTGACGCAGGCGGCGGCGCGCGGCGGCCCCGTTCGGTTCGGGGCCGCCTCGCCCGCCTTTTTTTTCGGAGCAAGTAGACCATGGCTGGCACGATTTCGTTCGGCGGCGTCGGCTCGGGGATGGATACCGAGAGCATCGTCACCGGGCTCGTGAATGCGAGTCGAGGGGCCCAAGACGCGATGAAAGCCCGCCAGGGGTTCCTCACGTCGGCCACGTCCGCCCTCTCGACGGTCAGCTCGCTCCTTGGAAAGCTCAAGACCGCGCTCGAAGGGGTGGACGAAGCGCGCGAGGTCGGCAGCTACACGGCGACCTCCTCGAACGCCGCTATCGTTGCGAGCGCGAACGGTACGGCGTCGCCCGGCAGCTTCGCAGTTTCGGTACAGGCTCTCGCGTCCGAGCAGCGCTCGTACTCGAACGGCTACGCTTCCTCGACGACCGCGCTCGGCCTCACGGGGTCGCTCGGCCTCTCCGTCGCGGGAGGAACCGTGACCTCGATCGAGCTCTCCGCGACGGATACGCTCGAGAACATCGCTTCGAAGATCAACTCGTCGGGTCTGCGCGTGAGCGCGTCCGTCTTCAACGACGGTACCGAGAATCGGCTTCAGGTGCGCGGCCTCGACTCGGGCGCCGCGAACACCATCGCTTTCTCCGGCACGACGCTCGGTCTCGAGCTCGCCGCGAACAAGAAGCAGGCGGCTACCGACGCACGCATGACGATCGACGGATTCACCGTGACCCGTCCGACGAACCAGATTTCCGGCGCCATTCAAGGCGTCACGCTCGCGCTGACCCAAGTGACGACTGCACCCGTGACCGTCGAGGTCAAGAGCGATCCCGAGGGTTTGAAGAAGAAGCTCACGTCGGTGGTCGACGCGTACAACGCCGTCATCGACAACATTCACACCGTGGCGGGCTTCGGCTCGACCAAGGGTAGCCAGAAAGAGCTCGTGGGCGATCCCGTGGTCCGCTCCATCACGAACCGCATGTCGAACTCCGTGACCCAGGTCATTGGTTCCGGGACGTACTCGACGCTCGGCTCCCTCGGCGTCTCGCTCGGACGCGACGGAAAGCTCACGCTCGACGGCGCGAAGCTCGACAAGGCGCTCGCGGCGGACCCCTCCGCCGTCGCCAAAGTGATCGGCGGCACCGACACGACGTCGGGCGCGGCCGACGTGCTTCGCGACGTCGTCACCGCGTTCACGCAATCGGGTACGGGCCTCATCGCCTCGCGCCAAGAGACGCTGAACAGCCGCTCGAAAGCGCTGAAGCAGCGCATCGACAACGAAGAGGAACGCCTCCAGCGCTACGCCGCCGCCCTCCGTAAACAGTTTACCGTGATGGACGGCATCGTCGCCGAGAACAACTCCAAAGCCGGGTACTTTTAGGGTAATACGTCATGCTCGAACTCGCCGTTCAACGTTACAAGACGGTCATTCGCTCGACCTCGACGCCGGGGGAGCTCCTGCTCGCGCTCTATGGCGGCCTGTTTCGCTTTCTCCGCGGCGCCAAATACTGCTTCGAAAACGGTCAAGCGCTCAAAGGTCGCGAGCTCGTTTCGAAAGCGTTCGCCATCGTCGCGGAGCTCGACGCTGCGCTCGACCACGAGGTCGCGCCGGAGCTCTGTCAGAACC
>DASUTR010000567.1:0-2316 GCA_036374535.1 Polyangiaceae bacterium | reverse complement strand
TTTCCAACCGATCAGGCTCTCTTCGACGAGCACCTGCTTCGTCGGCGACTGGAGCAGCGCCCAAGCGAGCTTCGGCTCGAGCTCTTCCGGCCGCTCGACGACGGCGCCGCCCGTGCCGCCGAGCGTGAAGCTCGGGCGCAGAATGAGCGGGTAACCCGTGAGCTTGGCGATCTCGAGCGCCTCCTCGTAGTTCGTGGCGAAGCCCGAGCGCGCGGACTCGAGACCGGCGCGCTTCATGGCTTCCTTGAACAGCTGGCGATCCTCCGCCTTCTTGATGGCGTCCACCTGGGCGCCGATGAGCTTCACGCCGCAGCGCGAGAGCACTCCGCTCTCGAAGAGCTCGAGCGAGAGGTTCAGCGCGGTCTGCCCGCCCAACGTCGGAAGCAGCGCGTCGGGACGCTCGCGCTCGATGATTGCGGTGAGCGAAGCGCGCGTGAGCGGCTCGACGTACGTCCGCCTCACGAGCTCCGGATCCGTCATGATCGTCGCGGGGTTCGAATTGACGAGCACCACGTCGTAGCCGAGCGCGGTCAGCGCCTTGGCGCCCTGCGTGCCCGAGTAGTCGAACTCGCACGCTTGCCCGATGACGATGGGCCCCGAACCGATGAGAAGAATCTTCTTGATATCGTCCCTGCGAGGCATCGGCGTCCGGGGCCCCTTACCACGGCAAGGTCCCCGATTTCACCGGTCGCCGGAAAACCCGAGTTCCCCCGGAAGGCGGCGCTCTCGGCCTCGGACGCCGCAAACGCGCCCGAATTGGCGCGTGCGGGGCGACCGCCGGGCGACTAGAGGCTCGAAATCGCACGGTCCTTGACGGGCACGGCCCCTTCCGTCATAAGTCCGCGCTCTCCGAGGCCCCTTAGCCTCGAGGAAACACCCCATGCCCAAGATGAAGACGAACCGCGGCGCCAAGAAGCGCTTCAAGATCACCGCCACGGGCAAGGTGCGCCGGTCCAAGGGCGGCCTCTCGCACATCATGATCGGCAAGTCGCGTTCGCGCCGCCGACGTCTCCGCAACCAGGACATGGTCTCGCCGGCGCTCGAGCGTCGCGTGAAGATCCTGCTCCCCTACGGCTGAAGGGTTAGAGAGCGATGTCTCGCGTCAAACGTGGTCCCAGTCCCCGCCGTCGTCACAAGCGCGTCCTCGCCCAGGTCGAAGGGTTCTTCGGCGGGCGCGGCAATCGCTACGAACAGGCGATGCGCGTCCTCTGGAAGTCGTGGCAATACGCCTACGCCGGACGCAAGCTCCGCAAGCGTGACTTCCGCCGCCTCTGGATCACGCGCATCAACGCCGCCTGCCGCGAGAACGGCACGACGTATTCGCGCCTCATCGGTTCCATGGCCAAGGCCGGGATCGAGCTCGATCGCAAGACGCTCGCCGAGATGGCCGTGAACGACGCCGGCGCGTTCAAGAAGCTCGTCGGACTAGCAACCGCCGCGAGCTGATGTCGAGCCTCCCCGCCGACCTCGACGCCCTCGCGGCTCGAGCCCGCGAGCGGTTCTCGAAAACGACGACGGAGCACGAGCTCCGCACCGAGCGCGCCGAGCTGCTCGGCAAGAAAGGCGAGCTCACGGCGGCGCTCCGGAGCCTCGGCCAGGCGCCGCCCGCCGAGCGAAAGGCCCTGGGCGAGCGCATCAACGCCGTGAAGGCCCAGGTCGAAGGCGCCTTCGAAGCCCGCCTCGCCGAGCTTCACGCCGAAGCGCGGCGCGCCGATCTGGAGGGCCCTCCGCTCGACCTCACGCTGCCCGCGCGCACCGCGCTGCCGAGGGGCCACCTCCACCCCATCACGCGCGTCAAATGGGAGATCCTCGACGCGTTCGCGACGCTCGGCTTCGCCGTCGCGTGGGGACCCGAAGTCGAGCTCGAGCAGAACAACTTCGGAAAGCTCAACTTCCCTCCGGACCATCCGGCGACCGACATGCAGGATAGCTTCGTCGCGGATCTGGCCGGCGGCGACGCCGCGTCGCGCGTGCTGCTGAGAACTCACACGAGCAACGTTCAAGTACGCGAGATGAGCACGCGCACGCCGCCGCTCGCGATCGTGAGCGGCGGCCCCGTGTACCGTCGCGACGACGACGTGACTCACTCGCCGATGTTCCACCAGATCGAAGGGTTCGTCGTGGACGAGCGGACGAGCTTCGCCGAGCTCAAGGGGACACTCACCGAATTCGCACGACGCTTCTACGGGGAGAGCACCCCCGTTCGCTTTCGTCCGAGCTACTTCCCGTTCGTCGAGCCCGGCGCGGAAATGGACGTGGGCTGCGTGTTTTGCCGCCCCGAGGACGGCTCACGCTCGAGCTGCCGCGTATGCAAGG
>DASUTR010000566.1:0-8432 GCA_036374535.1 Polyangiaceae bacterium | reverse complement strand
GCGAAGGGGCTCGTGCGGTTGCGATCGCCCGCGTCCTTCGGGAGATGCGGCAGCGTGGTGACGCCGATGTCGAGGAGGCCCTTCGACTTCGACGACTTCGCGCCGCCCGCCTTGATTTGCTCGAACACGTCCGTCAGCTGCTCGCCGAGGAAGATCGAGATGATCGCGGGGGGAGCCTCGTTCGCGCCGAGGCGGTGATCGTTCGCCGCCGACGCGATGGCCGCGCGGAGCAGGCCCGCGTGTTTGCTGACGGCGCGGATGACGGCGCCGCAGAACGTGAGAAACTGCGCGTTTTCGTGCGGCGTGTCGCCCGGGTCGAGCAGATTCCCCTGCGTCGCGTTGCCGAACGAGAAGTTGACGTGTTTGCCCGAGCCGTTCACGCCGGCAAAGGGCTTCTCGTGCAGGAGGCACACGAAGCCGTGGCGCTCGGCGACCTTGCGGAGCGTGAGCATCACGAGCTGCTGGTGATCGGCGGCGACGTTCGCCTGCTCGAACACCGGAGCGATCTCGAACTGGCTCGGCGCGACCTCGTTGTGGCGGGTCTTCACGGGAATGCCGAGCTTGAACAGGTCCTTCTCGCACTCCTGCATGTAGTTGATGACGCGCTCGGGGATGGCGCCGAAGTATTGGTCTTCGAACTCCTGACCCTTGGCCGGCGGAGCGCCGAAGAGCGTGCGGCCGGCGAGGAGGAGATCCGTACGGGCGAGGTAAAACTGCCGATCGATGAGGAAGTACTCTTGCTCGGCGCCCGCGTACGAGACGACCGACGCCGCGTTCTCGTGCCCGAAGAGCTTCAAGACGCGCTGCGCTTGCTTGTTCAGTGCCTGCTGCGAGCGAAGCAGGGGGGTCTTCTTGTCGAGCGCTTCACCCGTCCACGAAACGAACGCGGTCGGGATGCAGAGCGTGCCGCCGAGCACGTACGCGAAGCTCGTCACGTCCCACGCCGTGTAGCCGCGGGCTTCCCACGTCACGCGGATGCCGCCGCTCGGAAAGCTCGACGCGTCCGGCTCGCCCTGGATCAGGAATTTTCCCGAGAACTCGGCGAGCGCGCCGCCCTTGTTGTCGGGGTTCAAGAAGCTGTCGTGCTTTTCGGCCGTGAGTCCGGTGAGGGGGTGGAAGATGTGCGCGTAGTGCGTCGCGCCCTTCGACATCGCCCAGTCCTTCATCGCAGAAGCAACGACGTCGGCGACCTTCGAATCGAGCGGAGCGCCGGTCTCCATCGTCTTCTTCAAGGACTTGAAGATGTCCTTGGGAAGGCGCGCCTCCATCTGCGCGTAGCCGAAGACGTCCGACCCGAAGAGCTTTTCGGCGTCGGGAAGGCCTCCGGAAACGAGCGGCGGGGTGGTGCTGGCGAGGGTAGCGATGGCGTTCTGTCGAAGGGTGTTGGCGCTCATGGTTTCGTAACTTCCTTGAAATCCGAGACGTCAGGCGGGTAGCCCATACCGTCTTTCAGCTTCGATGCAGGTTTGTTTCCGCCGTGTTTCGATCCTTGTTTCCAAGTTTGGAACACCGCGTCATTTGGCCCATTTCCGTACGCCCGGCTGACGAACGGGGAACGCGCGGCCTAGCATCGCGCGGGCATGAATCCAAGGGAGCTTGTCGAATGGCTGAGAAAGCAGCCCTGGGCGGTCGAGTCGTCGGTGTCACCTGCCGGGATGCCGCAAGCCGCCGTCATTGGAATCGTCGTCAGCGACGCGCTCGAGCTCTTCTTCGACACCCTCGCGGACTCGCGCAAATGCCGAAACCTCCGGGCGAACCCCCGCGTCGCGTTGGTCATCGGCTGGGACGACGCGCAGACGGTTCAGCTCGAGGGCGTCGCCGACGAACCGACGGATGCCGAGCTCGAACGACTGAAGACGCTCTACTTCGAGCGATTCCCCGACGGCCGCGAGCGCGAAGCCGCCGGCGGCGTCGCGTATTTCAGGGTTCGTCCGACGTGGGCGAGGTACAGCGACTTCCGGGGAAGTGAGCCGGTGATCAGGGACGTTCGTCTCGGCGGGTGAACGCGCTTGCGACGGTGAGTTCGAGCGGTGGTTAGTGCGTGGCTGCGCGGGTGGGCGGCGGCGGGCGCTCGCTGTCGCGGGGCGCGACGGCGGCGTCCGCGAGGCGCACGCCGCTCTGGAGCAAGCCGTATTCGATGGAATCGACGAGCGCTTCGAGCGACGCCTGAATGATGTTGGGCGACGCGCCCACGGTGCTCCAGGCGCGCTCGCCGCTCTTCGAATCGATGAGCACGCGCGTGGTTGCTTGGGTGCCGTCCTTGCCGTCGAGGATGCGCACCTTGTAGTCGGCGAGGTGGATGTCGGCGAGCGTGGGGTAGACGGGGGTGAGCGCCTTTCGGAGCGCACCGTCCAGCGCGCCGACGGGGCCGATGCCCTCGCTCGCCGTGTGCAACGTTTGCGTCCCGACGCGAAGCTTCACGACGGCCTCGGCGAAGGTGTCGCTGCCGGAGCGGCGGCCGACCTCGACCTTGTATTCGATGACGGAGAAGAGCGGCTGGTAGTCGGGCGCCTTGCGGCCCAAGAGCAGCGCGACCGAAGCTTCCGCGCTCTCGTACGAGACGCCGCGCGCTTCGGCTTCCTTGATCTCCTTGAGCGTCTCGACCTCGCTGCCCTCGGAGACGTGCACGCCGAGCTCTTCGGCCTTGGAGAGCACGTTGCCGCGGCCCGAGAGCTCGCTCACGACGACGCGCATCTGGTTTCCGACGAGCGCTGGATCGACGTGTTGGTACGAGTCGGCGTGCCGGCGCATGGCCGCGACGTGGACGCCGCCCTTGTGCGCGAAGGCGCTCTTTCCGACGTACGCCATGTGCGTGTCGGGCGCGAGGTTCGCGACCTCCGCGACGAAGCGCGACAGCTCGGCGATCTCGAGGAGCCGTCCGGGCGCGAGGCAGCGTACGCCGAGCTTGAGCTCGAGGTTCGGGACGATGACGGAGAGGTTCGCGTTGCCGCAGCGTTCGCCGTAACCGTTGACGGTGCCTTGAACGTGCACGGCGCCCGCGCGCACGGCGGCGAGCGAGTTCGAGACGCCGCAGCCCGTGTCGTCGTGGGCGTGGATGCCGAGGCGAGAACCCGGCGGGAGCGCTGCGAGCACCGTGCTCGCCGTGCGCTCGATATCCCACGGCAGGCCGCCGCCGTTCGTATCGCAGAGCACCACCGTCTCGGCGCCGCCGCGGAGCGCGGCGCGCAGCGTTTCGACGGCGTACTCGGGATCGAGGCGGTAGCCGTCGAAGAAGTGCTCGGCGTCGTAGACGACGCGCCGCTTCTCGGACACGAGAAAGCGCACGCTCTCCTCGATCATCGCGAGATTCTCGTCGAGGGTCGTGCGAAGCACCTGCGTGACGTGGAGGATCGAGCTCTTGCCGAAGATGGTGCAGACCTTCGTGCCCGCTTCGAGCATCGCGCGCAGGCTCGGATCGACCTCGGGGCCGAGCTTCGCGCGGCGCGTCGAGCCGAACGCCGTGACGAGCGCGTGGCGGAACTCGGTATCGCGAACGCGCGCGAAGAACTCGGCGTCCTTCGGGTTCGAGCCGGGCCAGCCGCCTTCGATGAAGGCGACACCGAACTCGTCGAGCTTCTTCGCGATACGGAGCTTGTCCTCGAGCGTGTAGGAAATACCCTCGCGCTGCGAGCCGTCTCGGAGGGTCGTGTCGTAGATTTCGACGGCTCGCACGGTCGTCACGACGTCGCCGCCTGCTTCTGCTCGCGCGCTTCAGGCGCGCTCTGCGTCGCGAGCACGCGATTGAGCGCGGCGAGGTACGCCTTCGTGCTCGCGACGATGACGTCGGTGTCCGCGGCATGTCCGTGGAGGATGGGCGCGGAGCCCGAGCCGTGCTGGGGATTCACGCGCCCGTCGCTCGCCTGGGCCCTGAGCCGCACGCTCGCGTGACCGAGCGCGTCGATGCCCTCGGTCACGTTGTTGATGGAGTATTCGAGCAGCTCCGCGGGCGCCTTGACGATCTCGTCGATGGCGCGAAACACCGCGTGAACGGGCCCCGTGCCGACGGCGGCCTGCGTCACGAGCTCGCCGTCCGGTCCGCGCAGGCGCACGGTAGCCGTCGGCATGCCGTTCGAGCCGGCCGTGACCTGTACGGCGTCGAGCTGGAAGAATTCGCGCCCCTTGCCGATCTCGCTCGCGGCGAGCGCCTCGATGTCGGCGTCGGTGATGCGCTTCTTCTTGTCGGCGAGCAGCTTGAAGCGCGAAAACGCCGCGTCGAGCACCTCTCCGTCGAGCACGTGACCTAGCTCGCGCAGGCGCACCTGGAAGGCGTGACGGCCCGAGTGCTTGCCGAGCACGAGCAAGGACTGACTCGCGCCGACGGCGTCGGGGCGCATGATCTCGTACGTGGCCTGGTGCTTGAGCATGCCGTCCTGGTGAATGCCCGCTTCGTGCGCGAACGCGTTCGCGCCGACGATCGCCTTGTTCGGTTGCACCATCATGCCGGTCCGCATCGAAACGAGGCGGCTCGTGCGCGTGAGCTGCGTCGTGTCGATATTGGTTTCGAGGCCGTAGACGGGGCGGCGCGTCGAGAGCGCCATCACGACCTCTTCGAGGGCGGTGTTCCCCGCGCGCTCGCCGATGCCGTTGATGGTGACCTCCGCCTGGCGCGCTCCGGCGCGGATGCCGGCGAGCGTATTCGCCGTCGCGAGGCCGAGATCGTTGTGACAGTGCACGGACACGACGACGTTCTCGACGCCCTTGACGTGCGCGATGATGCCCGCGATGAGCGCGCCGAACTCCTCGGGCACGGTGTAGCCCACCGTATCCGGGATGTTCAGCGTGGTCGCGCCCGCCTCGACGACGGCCGAGAGCACCTCGTGGAGGAACTCGGGCTCGGTGCGCCCGGCGTCCTCAGGGCTGAACTCGACGTCGTTGCACAGGCTCTTCGCGAGCTTGACCATCGCGACGGCGCGTTCGACGACCTGCTCCTTGGTCATCCGGAGCTTGTGTTCGCGGTGGATGGGCGACGTCGCGAGGAAGGTATGGATGCGCGGGCGCTTGGCGACCTTCACTGCTTCGTAGGCCGTGCGGATGTCTTTCTCGGTCGTGCGCGCGAGACCGCAGATGATCGGCGGCTCGCTCGACGGCCGGCCTTCGACGCTGGCGGTGCCGACGCTCTCGGCGATGGCTTTCACGGCTTCGAAATCGTCCGGGGACGCCGAGGGAAATCCGGCTTCGATCACGTCCACGCCGAGACGCGAAAGCGCGCGCGCCACCTCGAGCTTCTCTTCCGACGTAAGCGTCGCGCCGGGCGATTGCTCGCCGTCACGAAGCGTCGTGTCGAAGATGCGCACGATGTTGGTGGGCTGGGCCTTCTTCGCGTTCTCGGACATGGTTCGATCCTTTCAAGTGACGTGACGAAAAATCATGCGGCTGCGATTCCGCGTGCGACCTGCGGGTCGCGGATCGCTTTGGCGGCGTCGCCGATCGCGCCGCGGGTCATGGCGACGGTGCCGCTCTGGACGAGCTCGAGGATGCCGAACGGCTCGAGCACGGTGACGAGCCCCTGGATCTTGTCCTGGGTGCCCGTGATTTCGACGACCAGCGTGTCCGGTCCCACGTCGACGGGACGCGCGCGAAACACCTGGCACAGCTGGAAGATCTCGCCGCGGCGCTCGGGCGGCGCCTTCATCTTGATGAGCGCGAGATCGCGCACGATGTTCGGCTTGTCCGTGATGTCTTCGACGGAGAGGACGTTCACGAGCTTGTACAGGTTCGCTTCGATGCGGCGCGCGTGCGCGTCGTCCGCTTCGACGACGAACGTCATGCGCGAAACGCCCGGCTGATGTGCGCGGCCGACGTTCAGCGAGATGATGTTGAAGTTCCGGCGCCGGAACAGCGACGAGATCCGGTTCAAGACACCGGGCTGGTCTTCCACGTAGGCAACGAAGGTGTGGAGGGAAGGTTGAGGAATCATTCGTCAGTCTCCGAAAAATCGTGCGGATACGTCCGCACGTTCGCCTTGTTTGCGGCGCGCGCTGGGGCGAAGCCCCAGCCAAGACGAGGTGAGAGTCTTGGAAGAACAGATCACGATCGGCGTGGGTCGGAACCCACCACGAAAGTCACCGGCGAAACCGGCACGGGCTGCTTGCAGGTTGCGACGGTCGCAGGGCGTCATTCGTCGTCACCAGTTTCAAAAATAGGATTGTGCGGGGCGCTCTTTTCCGCGACGACCGGCACGGGACGGCGGATCATGTTGTCGAGGTCCGCGCCGGCGGGAACCATGGGGTACACGCTGTCTTCCTGCTCGACGCGGAAGTCGATGATCGTGGTTTCCTTGTTCGCGCGCGCCTGCTCGACGGCGGCCCTCACCTGGTCGCGCTTGGTCACGCGGATGCCCTTCAGGTCGTGGGCGTCGGCGAGCTTCACGTAGTCGGGGCTCTTGATGGGCGTCGCCACGTAGCGGCCGCCGTAGAAGAACTGCTGCCACTGGCGCACCATGCCGAGGTAGCCGTTGTTGATGATCGCGACGTTCACCTTGATGTTCTCTTGCGAGCAGGTGGCGAGCTCGGAGGCCGTCATCTGGAATCCACCGTCGCCCGCGATCACCCAGATATCGTCGTCGGGACAGGCGAGGCGCGCGCCCATCGCCGCGGGGAGCGCGAAGCCCATCGTGCCCGCGCCGCCCGAGGTCAGCAGCTTTCGCGGGTGATCGTGCTTGTAGTACTGCGCCTCCCACATCTGGTGCTGGCCCACGTCGGTGACGACGAGCGCCTTGCCCTCCGTGAGCTTCCAGAGGTCGTGGATGACGTGCGCGGCGTAGAGCTTGCCGGAGTCCGGCAGGTCCCTGATGTCGCGCACCGCGCTGTCGCCCTTTAGCTCTTCGATGTACTTCACCCAGTCGCCGCAGTCCGGCGGCTGTACGTGGGGCAGCAGCAGGCGCAGGATCTCGCGCACGTCCCCGACGAGCGGAATATCGACGCGCACGTTCTTGTGGATCTCGGCGGGGTCGAGCTCGACGTGGATTTTCTTCGCGTTCGGGGCGTACGTCTTCAAGTTGCCCGTCACGCGATCGTCGAAACGCATGCCGAGCGCGATGATGAGGTCCGCTTCCTGAATGGCCTTGTTCACCCAGGCCTCGCCGTGCATGCCCATCATGCCGAGCGAACGCTCGTGACTCGCGGGGAAGCCGCCGAGCCCGAGCAGCGTCTGGGCGACGGGAATGTTCGTTTTCCGCACGAACTCGAGCAGAAGACTCGTGGCGTTCGCCTTGATGATGCCGTGCCCGCAAAAGATGATGGGGCGCTTGGAGCCCTGGATCATCTCCACCGCTTCCTTGAGCTCTTCCGGCAGCGGCTGGCGTTCGGGGCGATAGCCCGGCAGGCGCACGGGCGACGGATCGTAGACGTACTCGAGCTTCGCGTTCTGCGCGTCCTTCGTGATGTCGACCACGACGGGACCCGGACGTCCCGAGCTCGCGATGTAGAAGGCCTGTTTGATCGCGGGCATGATGTCTTGCACGCGCGTCACCAAGAAGTTGTGCTTGGTGATGGGCAGCGTGACGCCCGTGAAGTCCGTTTCCTGGAAAGCGTCGCTGCCGATGAGGTGCGAGGGAACCTGACCGGTGACGCAGACGATCGGGATGGAGTCCATCATCGCGTTCGCGATGCCGGTCACGAGATTCGTCGCTCCGGGTCCCGACGTCGCCACCGCGACGCCGACGCGACCCGAGGCGCGCGCGAAGCCGTCAGCCATGTGCGCCGCGCCCTGCTCGTGCCGAACGAGGATGTGCCGGATCGGGGAGCCCGGGAGCGCGTCGTACGCCGGCATGATCGCGCCGCCCGGATATCCGAAGACGACTTCGACGCCCTGGCGAACGAGAGCGTCCCAGATGATCTCTGCGCCCGTCAGGGTGCGGATGCCGGTGGCGGGCTCGGCGCCCGGCGTGATCGCGATCGGTTTGTCGGTGGTGGGTGCGGCCAAGGTGAAGACTCCTCAGGTTTTTCTAACGTCAGGCGCCAAAATCGAAAAAGCCCCCGAACCTTCCTAGGTGCGGGGGCCGTCTTTGCGAGTCTTTCGAATCGTCAGTCGGCCGCCGCGCCTGGTCCAATAAGGAGCCCAAGCGCAAGCCCGACGACGACGAAAACACCCAGAGCGCGAACATTCGCGCCGGAAGCGTTATTCTCGGTCGGGGTGACGGCCAACATGTGGGTGACAAAGCTGCCTTCCTCGCGAGCGAACGTCAAGTCTGCCAGCCAAAAAGAACGCGGCACGCGCGGCGCCCTCGGTGCTCGGACCCCCGCCCGCACCCGCCGGCGGGTATTCGCCCGCGCCAAAGGAATCACTTCGACGGGCGAACGGCGTTCTCGTGTGGCTGTAACTGTTCGAAATGATTGCGGAGTTCTGGCATCAGTTTCTCCCCGGGGGCGGTACCGACTATACGAAGGCGCGCGCCGGGCCGTTCCCGGAAGCCGTGGTGCTAATGATGGTTC
>DASUTR010000565.1:0-6269 GCA_036374535.1 Polyangiaceae bacterium | reverse complement strand
AAACGACGACATCCACGAGTCCGTCGAAGTTCACGTCGGCGAGCCGCGTCTCGAACGCGTCGCGACCGAAGTCGATCTTCACGTTCTGATCGCTCGCCGTCGTGACCGCGCGGCCCGTCCAGCCCCAAGCGCCCGACACGCGCTCCGGCCGGTACATCGAGTACTGGCGCACGGCCGGCATGTGCAAGAGATCGATCGTCGCGTCGCCGTCGAGATCGAGCGGCACGACGTTCAAGTTCGAGAGCTTAATGGTGCCCGGCCCCGCACCGAGCACGCCGCGAACGCTCATGGGCGTTGCCGGGCCGAAGCGATCGGCGGTGCCGCCGGCCGCATTGAAGAACACGCCGTGCGCGGGGCCGTACGTTCCGGGCGCCGTTACCAGCACGTCGGGGAGCGCGTCGGAATCGACGTCGAACAGATCGCTCGTCCCCTCGTCGACCGAGTGCGGCGGGCTCGTCCCGATGCTGCGGATCCGCGCGTCGAAACCTTCGTAGCCGCTCGAACCTGCCGAACCGGGCCGACCGTCGGTCCTGAACGGCTCGACGTGCGTGTACGCGAGCTTCATCGGGGGAAGGCGCGGGCAGCCGGTTCTTTCGGGCAGCACGCCGCCCGTTTCGACGACGGCCTGGTCTTCCGAAACGGGGCCGCTCGGCGAGCTCAACGCCTGTCCGCAGCGCCCCTCGACCTCCACGCTCGAGAGCAGCGAGACGTGCTGGCCCGATTCGTAACCGAGGTGGTAGCGGCGCACCATGCGGCGCGCGCTGTTCGCGGTGCCGTTGAAGGGCTTGCTCGCGACGTCCACGCGCCGCAGGCGAAGACGTTGATCGACGCGAAAGCCACTCCGATACGAGAACGTCGGGTCGGTGCGCGCTTCGTACTCGAGCCGGACGTGGTGCGCGAACAGGCTCGTTTCCGCGGTCGACGCCTCGGAGACCGGCGTCGTGTGGAAAATGTCGCTGAGGTACGCCATCCCGGCGTCCTGCCGGTACTTGTAGACGCAAACGTTCACCGGCTCGGGATTCGCCGTGGGGCTCTGCGGGTTCGCGTTGCCGTAGGTGTCGTACTGGCGAACGAGGTGCCACTTGTAAATCTCGCGTGGCTCGTCGGGATTCACCTCGAGCCCTGCCGTATCGTTCGAGCCGTCGAGCGGTACCCCGAGCTCCATGGTGACGCCGCTCTTGTCCTGCACGCGCCACGTGCGGTGGTTCGGCGCCCAGAAGAAGCGCAAAAACGAGCCCTCGACGCGCGGACGGAAGTACTGATGCCCGGCGCTCCAGGCCGGCATCTGCTCGCCGGCGAGCGCGCCGGAGCAACCCAGGGAAGTCGTCACCGTGCAAATCGGAACGAGCTCCTGCCCTCCGTTGAAAACGAACCGATCTTGCGCCGGGTGAAACGTCGCTCGATCGTCGTAGCCCGGCAGCCCGCGATCCGTCTGCCGCGCGATGAACGGCACCCCGACGCTGAACCCCATGCCCGCGAGTCCGGGGCCGCTGCCGGACGAGTACGAGAGCCCGAGCGACGCCTGCGCGCCGCCGCGAGCCGCCGGAATCGCGAACGGAACGCTGAACGACGCGACGCCCGTCGAGAGCTGCGCCGAGAAGCTCTCCCCCATGCCGTCGAGCTTCCCCGCCCCTTTCGGCACCGAGATCGATTGACTCGAAACGCCCGTTTTGTCGCCGCCCGTCGTGACGGCGAGCGGCTGGTCGGCAGGGGCTAGCGACGTCGCAATATCCGGGACGGCGTCCGCCGAGGAGCGCGCGGCGTCGCGATCGAGCGAACCGTCAAGCGTCCGCGCCGATTCTTCGAGATCTGGAGTCGCGGGTTCCTCGACCGCGCCGGCTGGTTCTGCAATTTCCTCGATGACCGCTTCAGTTTCGACAGGTGCAACTGCCGCGTGCTCGGCAATGGCGGGAAGCTCCCACGGCTCGGCGTAGGCGACCGCCGGCACGGCCGTCGTTGCGATGAAGCTCACGAGCGTGAGCCACGCGACGACCGCCTGCCCGACCCGCGCGCGTATGCTACGGGTCGCTCTCGACGACTTGGGCGAGGTCCACATGACCGCGCTCAGTTGAAGCGGGTCCAGTAGCCGTAGTCGATGACGAGTTGTACATCTTGGATGGCGTGGAAGTTCACGCCCGGCTCGTCCCAAACGCGCAGGATGAACTCCCCGTCGAGCGGGCGTCCAGTGAACTCAGTCCGGAGGTACGGAGTAAGTAGCGACCGATCCGTCTCGCCAATGGGGTTCGTGATGTACCGCTCGATGCCAAGGCCGCGCGCGTGCTCGATTCGACCAGGAAAGAGCGCGACACGGTAGTCCTGCCCCTTGTGGTTGCGAACGTTGTACGGACCCGCGTGGAGAATCGAGTACGGGATGAAGCCCGCGGCATTGCAGGTCGTCGGCAGGTCCGACTCTTCGCACGCACGGAGGTTCGTCCCGACGAAATTCACACCGATGGATCGGATGCGATAGTTGAAATTTCCGCGCGCGAAGCCGCTTTGATTGAAGATGTGACCGGCCTCGATCGAACGCTGGCTTATGTTGAAAGACGTTTCCCAGAAGCATTCCGTGCGAGCCTGCTCGACGCAGTTGCTCGAATAGCCGTCCGGGCAAAGCTTCACGCAGTTGCGATCCCACTTCTGTGCACGGAAGTTTATTCCCGGCGTGTCTTCACAGACGGGCAGGTAGGCTTTTCGTTCATCTGTCGTGTCGGTAAAGCGACGTGGCTCGGGTATCGTCCTGGTGTGCAGTGGGTCCTCGAGCTTCTCGAGCATCGGTGCGGCGAGCGGAACCGAGTAGTCGATCGCTGACGGCCGCTCGAAGCCAAACGTCACTGCCTCGGTCGTGAAGACGTCGAACTCGAAGTAGATTCGGTTCCAGTCATCGTCGAGGCCTTCAAGGAAACCACGCTGCGGTTCTCCCTGAGAATCGAGAGGGAAGACGACAGGGAACTCGGTTCCGTCCGCGTGACGGACACGGCCGGTGTTCATACCGCCGGCACCTTCTCCATCCGTGGTGTACCACGACAATCGATAGCGACCGGGTTCCAGCTCGAGCGTCTGTGTCAGTGCTGCGCCATCCTCGTAAGCGCACGTCTCGTCGCACCAGTCCGGATGGCCGAATTCGACGTCGTACGCAGGAACCGGAGGCTCGCCGATGAAGGGATCAAAAAGGGGCGAGTCATCGCGCGACCGCACCACGATACAGGGGCCAACGGGCTGCTCGAAGCCTCCGCCTTCACTCTCGACGGGCTCCGTCTCGCAACCGGTTTGGGTCCAGCCAAGATGCTGTGGCTCTGCTGGTGTAAAGAGCCGCGGCTCCAGGTTCGACGCCCAGTAGAACCGGTTCGGTGACTCGATGTCGCAGGAGGCGCGCGTGTTGAAAACGTCGTCGCGTAAGGAGGCGACGACGGTATCACTGCCCTCATGGAAGTTGTTGACCAGTCGATACGACTCGACAACTTGCTCGAGTTTCGTAACGTAATCGCCCAAGAATGCGTCGGCGAAGTTCTCCCCAGCGTCCTGCGATTCGCCCCCCAGCGGTAGTACGGCCCTCTGTTTGACCCGCAGCTCTTCATAGTTGATACCGGAACGCTGGCAGACAGTAGCCTCCCAAGTGGCCGGGGCCTCTACCAAGGGGAGATCGTAGTTCATCTCCGCAAGAGACATCCCGATCCGCATCTCGATTGCGCGCTTCGCGAAGAACGCCATCTTCCTCGCATCGTCATAGGCTCGTTGGTAGCGAAGGAACTTACCCATTTTGAGATTGTCGAGCACGCTAGAGACTTGCGTCTGGTTCGCCGCTTGTCGCGAAAGGTGCCACACGGCGCTCTGCATCGCCCGCTCCGCCTCGCCCCTGAGCGACTCGATGCTATCCAAGTTCCGCTGAATGCCCTCGAGCGCCTGCGATAGGCGGAGTCCCTGCGTTTCGAGGGTCGTCACATAGTCGCTCACCCGCCCGCTGAACTCAGCGATCGCTTGATCAGAGGCAAGCTTCAGGTCTTCCTTCTGGAGGTTCTCGATTTGCGTCGCGAACCCAATTTGGGCGATCGAGTTTGCGCAAGTGGCCGCGGCGGCGACGGCGCCCCCGCCAAAGTTCGAAATCGTGAACGTAGATGCAGCCGCGTTGACGCAGGCGGTCGCCTGGTTCGCGATTGTCGCATTCAACTGAATTTCATTGATCTTCCCAGCTGTTTCGATGCGAGCGAGTTGAGCGCGCAACGCCCGCAGATCTTGACCGAAACGGCGCAGGGTTCCACCGATGATGGGCCCCGAGGTCGCAGCCTCGATGAGGCTGTTACGTAGATCAGAGACCGAGAGCGCCAACGCCCCACCGGTCGCATCGAAGATTCTTTCCCCGTTCTTCAGGTACTCGAGCGCTCCTCGGGGCAAGCGATAAACAGCCGTTCCGGCACGATGTGTCATTTCATTGCCGAGGCACTCGAGCATGATCCCCGCCTCGTCGAAGTCGTCAACGCTCTGCAAATTGATCTGAGAACCGCAGCCGATCTCGAGGGCGTCGTTACCGCTCAGTGCCTGACACGCAAGCTCGATAGCGTCGAGGCGAGCTTGCCGATCGAGCGCGACGGCGGTGAGGATACTGTTACCGGATGGAGGCTCGGGAAAGACCTGCGTACCGAAAACCGTACCGGAAGGCGGCCCCGAGCGACGCGTGGCAGGGGCGATCTCTATCGGAGCGGGCGAACCGAAGCCTTGCGACGAGAAGTACTCAAGCCCCACTTCATCCAAGGCTAGGCGAAGACTCTCGCGCTCCGCACCGAGCTCGGGATTCGGATAGTTCAGGTCGCAGGCCCCTTCATCGAGGGGGTTAGTCCCCACTGTTCCTCCGTGAAGGCACACCGGTGCGACGCCCAGACCTAAGACCTTTTCCCGTAGCTCGACGTTCCTCGCTAGTCCGACACTCACCGGTTCGACGTGGACGTTCGCTGCTCCTTCAGCACCCGTAGCGCGACGTTGGAGCAGGTCGAACGCCAGCCCGCGCCAATTGACGACGCGGCCTCGACGGAAGGCCGGCTGCATCGGCTGATTGTTGTCGTGTTCAATGGTGCCGGGTGGTCCACCGTCAAGGATACCGGGCAGATCGCCCATAGCGCTCCATGACTGATTTCCCAGCCTTAGATCCGCTAGCAACCCGGATAGGTTGCTGGTGTACTCGCGGCTGCCGGGACGCCTGTTGTCCAAGTTGAAGAGGGTCCAGCTGCCCTTATGTGAGAAACGCGCCGGCTGCACATAATGGTTCAGGTACCAAATGGTATCGAGCCGCCGCACGCCGAGCGCAGCTGCTGCCTTGTAGAGTCGGAGTCCGAGTTCGGCACGCTGGCTGCCGTTTGCACAATCCCATTTGCGACAGAGAAGGCCGTCGGTTCCCGCAGGGCACATCCCCGTACCGCAAAGCCGGAGAGATTCCGCGGGCGACGACGAATACTCGGCTCCGCCGGCGGAAACGGTCACGCCGACGCCAAGGTTGGCGTCGTAGCTGAGCTTCGCGTCGATCGCCTGACCCAACCGGGCCAGGCTCTCTTCATTGAAAGCTGGGTGACCAAGGATGGCATCATACAAACGCTGGCGCGCCGCGTCGCCCTCGACGGGCTGCGCACGAAGCTTGCGGACACCGTCGCAAATCGCAGGCAACAGAGGTTCTGGCGCGAGCGACTCTGTATCGAACAACCCCAAGCCATCGCTCGCGGGGATACAGTGATACCTCGAGTCAGCACATCCCGTGTCCGGACCTACGTCGTCAGGTGTAGCGCCCGAGTCGTCCGCGCATTCCGATTGCGGAGCGACGAGCGGCGCGTTGGCCGAAAGGATCGCGCCCTCGTTGGCAGCACAGAGGTAACCGTCTCCCAGATGCATTTCCTCGAGGTCGTCGAAACCAGCAAGGCACGCCGCGATGGCGCCGAGCTCCGGGTGCTCGCGCGCGATCCGTCTCACCCCGCAAGCAACGGGATTGGACGAGTTGGTGACGCAGGGTTGAACGTCCTGGATGTTCTCCAGCGTCAGATCCCCGTTCGCGTCGCGCCCGAGGAGTTCGAGAACTTTGTTCGGATCAGCAGAAGAGCCGCAAATCTCTTGAATCCGCTGAAACTCAGCAACCGCCTGGTCCTCGCGCTGGATGCGTCGAAGGTCTACTTCCTCGTCGCGCCGATCGTCCTGCAATCCCGCTTCGACGTATTCTTGGCCGAGCGCGTCTGCATGCTCCACCGCGGTCCGCGCGAGCGTCAGGTAGTGCCGCCAGGACGATTCGACGTCGT
>DASUTR010000564.1:0-2106 GCA_036374535.1 Polyangiaceae bacterium | reverse complement strand
TGTTCGTCGTTTCGGAGTGGGCCGACGGCAAGCGCTTCGGCCCCGAAACCGCGCTGGGGTGGCGCGAGGTCGAAAAGCTCGCGGCGCTCGGAGCGGAGATCGGAAGCCATTCGGCGACTCACCCGGACTTCGGAAAGCTTTCGGGCGCCCAGGCGACCGACGAGCTCGGCGACTCGCGCACGACGATCGAAAAGCGTACCGGCATCGTCGCCGACACGTTCGCGATTCCGCTCGGACAGTCGGGAAACTGGAGCGCCGTGGCGGGCGAAGCGGCGCTGAAAGCGGGCTACGACGTGATCTACGCTCAGGCCGAGGAGACGCGGCCCGCGGGGACCGTCGCGCGCACCTTCGTCACGCGCTTCGACACGCCCCGCATCTTCAGGGCCCTGCTCGGCGGAACGTTCGATCGCTGGGAAGAATGGGTCTGAGCGCTCAGCCGAGGTAGATTGCTTCCAGGCGGCGAGCGTTGCTCTTCGCCGAGAAGTGCTCTTCCACGTGCTTGCGCCCGGCGTCGCCGAACTTCCGGCGCAGGCCCGGCGTGCCGAGGATCTCGATGACGGAGTCGGCGATGTGTTCGGGATCCCGAGGTCTCGCGCGCATGCCCGTCCGATGGTGCACGACCGCTTCGCCGTCGTCCCCGAACGTAATCACGACGGCGCAGCGCATCGCCATCGCTTCGAGTACCGCGATGGACATCGAGCCTTCGGGAACGGGTAGGACGAACACGTCGATGAGCCCGAGGTAGGGCCGCGGATCGGCCTGAAAACCCGTGAAACGGACGCGCGACGCGAGCCCGAGCTCGGCCACGCGTTGTTCGAGCGCGGAGCGGAGAGAACCCTCGCCCACCATGAGCAGGTAGGCTTTCGGCAGGGCGCTCGTAATTTTCGGGAGCGCGTCGATGAGATAGCGCAGGCCCTTCTCCTCCTCGAAGCGCACGACGGTTCCCACGATCTCGGCGTCGGCGGGCAGGTCGTGACGCTGCCGGAGCTCGGCGAGCGTGGCTTCCGGGATCGGCACGAAGTCGTCGACGTCGACGCCGTTTTCGACGATGTGACCGCGCGGCGTGTAGAGGTACTGCGAGCGCCCGTCGAAGTTGTGCTTCGACACCGAGATGATGCCGCGGAGCGCCGGGCCGAGCACCCAGTGGTTGAGCCGGACACGCAGCGCTTCCGGCGCGTGCGGCGCCTGGTGCTCCGTGACGAACACCTTGGAAACTCCCGCGAGACGCGCGGCGTACGTCGTGAGCACCTGCCCGCGGAAATGCCCGTTGTGGAGGTGCATCACGTCGATGCCCCACTTGCGGAGTTGCGCGACGAACTTCGGTAGCGTGTCCCGTCGATTCGAATCGAAGCGCAGGCGCACGAGCTCGTCGGTGTAGCGCGCGAAGTCCGCCGCGAACGAGTCGGCCGACGCGACTTCCGGAATCATCCCGTACACGGCGAAGCGCGAGCGATCGAGGTGCTTGGCGATGAGCTCCATCACGCGCTCCATGCCGCCCTTGAGCCCGCCCGTCAGACTCGAGTTCGTGTAAAGGAGCACGCGAACGCGGTCGCCCTTCATCGAGTTTCGGCTCCCCGTGCTGGCTTCATGCGTCCGCCGAACTAGCGGGTTCCCCAGCGCGACGCAAGCGCCGGCGGCGCTACGGCTGCACGCGCCGTCCGCCCAGAACCTGCGCCGCGCGCTCCGGGCCGAGCGCCTCGACCGAGTGCTCCCAGTACCAGAGGTTCGCGAGAACGCTGCACGCCTTCCCGGCGCCCAGCGTGAGCGGCGCGCGCTCGGCGAGCTTGATGTGCGCGCGCAACAGCGATTTGACGGCGTTGCCGCGCTGCTTGCGACCGAGGCACGACTGGACGACCCAACGCGTCGCCGGGTTCAGACGGTTCCAGTTGCCGGACAGCGTTTCGATGAGCGCCTTGTCGCCTGCGCGCCCGAAGATCGCGACTTCGAGCCGACCGTAGCTCGCGTGCGCGCGCTCCCACGACTCGAGCGAGCGCTCGGCGTGGTGCACGACCTTGGCGCGCGGGTTGAAGCGAAACCCGATGCCCCGCTCGTCGAGCCGCGCGCCGAGCTCCACGTCCTCGCCTCTCAAGTACGTCGTGTCGAACC
>DASUTR010000563.1:0-12298 GCA_036374535.1 Polyangiaceae bacterium | reverse complement strand
GGTGGCGCTGGCTCGGGTGGCAAGGCAGGAGCAGGAGCCGGTGGTGGCGGTGCCGGCGGTGCCGGCTCGGGTGGCAAGGCAGGTGCCGGTGGCGGCGGTGCCGGCGGTGCCGGTTCGGGTGGCAAGGCAGGAGCGGGTGCCGGTGGTGGCGGCGCCGGCGGCGCGGGCTCGGGCGGTGGTGGCGCGGGCGGCATGCCGTCGGTGATACCGAACCTCTATTTCACCGAGTACTACGAGGGAAGCGCGACCAATGAGGCCGACGCTTTCGAAATCTTCAACGCAACGAACATGGCGGTGAGCCTCAACGGTTGTGAGGTTCGCGTCCACTACGCGGCCGCGGCCGGAAGCACCGCCGTCACGCTGATGGGTTCGCTCCCCGCGAGCGACGTGTTCGTGCTCTGCCGCGGCTCGCGCATCAGTACGGCGTGCGACAGCGTCGTCGGAGCGCTCCCGGATCTGTCCGGAGACGACGCGGTCGAGCTCGTGTGCCCCGTCGGCGGAATGATGACCATACTCGACGTGGTCGGCCGCTACGGCACGGGTGTCGATCCCGGTGCGGCGTGGGGCACGGGCAACACGAGCACGCAGAACAACACGCTCCGGCGCGATTGCGACGTGACCATCGGCGATCGGACGCCGGGAAACGTGTTCAATCCCGCTACGCAATGGACCGGCTTCGGTGCGGGTAACGTGAGCGGCCTCGGCGCACGCACGTGCCCGTGCCCGACGCCGGATCTCACCTGCCCGTAGACGTTTTCCCGCCTGGGCTATGCTCGGCGCGGATTGGTCGCCCCGTTCGCGCCGTCGCCTAGCCTCTGCGGTCTCGTCCTAGCGGCGGCGGCGTTCGCCTGTTCGCCCGAGCACGCCCCGTCGCCCTCGAGTACGGAGCGGTTCGAGCGCGCCGTGCTCACGCGTGCGGCGAAGAACCCGATGGCGCTCGCCGTCGCGCCGTCGGGCGACGTGTACTTCATCGAACGCACGGGCGAGGTGCGGCGCTACGACGCCGCGCGGGGGACGGTGACGGACGCTCTCGTTCTGGCGGTCGACACCGCGCACGAAAACGGGCTGCTCGGCATCGCGCTCGCGCCGGACTTCCGCGACGACCCGTTCGTTTATCTCTACTATTCGACGCCGCTCGCCGACCCGCTGCCCGAAGGGGTGCCCCCGGGAAGGAACGTGCTCGCACGGTTTCGCGCCCGTCCCGACGGCTCGCTCGACGCGGCGAGCGTCGAGGAGCTGCTCGTCGTGCCGAGCGAACGGCGTTGCTGCCACGAGGGCGGCTCGCTCGCGTTCCTCCCCGACGGGACGCTCCTCGTGTCCACGGGCGACAACACCGATCCGTTCGAGGCAGCCGGAGCGGCCCCACTCGATGCGCGCCTCGGCCGCGAGCGCTTCGACGCTCGACGAACGTCGGCAAATCCCTTCGACTTACGAGGAAAGATCCTGCGTGTCGCGGCCGACGGCGCCATTCCCGACGGGAATCGCTTTCCTCGCTCGGGTCTACTCGGACGACCCGAGATCTACGCGATGGGCGTGCGAAATCCATTTCGTCTCGCCGTGGATCCCGCCACCGGCCGTCTCTTCGTCGGCGACATCGGTCCCGACGCGCACGAGGACGCTCCGCGCGGTCCGCGCGGCTACGACGAGCTCGACGTCGCCGACGGGCCGTCCGACTTCGGCTGGCCGACGTGTATCGGCCGAAACCTGGCGTATTCGGAGGTCGATTTCGCGACGGGCGCTGTCGGCGCGGCGTTCGACTGCTCGGGCAAGACGCCCGCGGCGCTCGCCTACGACTACCAAACCGAGGCGTTCGCGGCGCTCGGTACGGGCTTTTCGCCCGCCGGCGATTTTCTCGGGCGTGCCGTCGTCGCGGGCGCCGTGTACCGCGCTCCTGCGCGCGCCGAGCGCGCGTTTCCGGGTCGCTTCGAAGGCTTGCTCGTTCTTGCCGATTGGACGCGCGATCGGATCACCGGCGTCACCGTCGACGACGCGGGGGCGCTCGTTTCGGTCGAGCGACTATTCGCGACCGAGACGTTCCATCGGCCCATCGACGCGGACGTCGGGCCCGACGGAGCGCTCTATCTGCTCGAGTACGGGAGCGGCTACTGGGGCGACAACGCCGACGCCGCGCTCAGCCGCATCGAGGTCTCGACGAGCGGCGCGCTCGCGCCCAGCGCTTCGATCTCCGCTTCGGCGACGTACGGCGCGGCGCCGCTCGACGTTTCTCTGTCGGCTGCCGCGTCGCGTGCCGCGGGCGACGGCGAGCGCATCACCGACTACCTCTGGGATTTCGACGCCGACGGTGAGCCCGACGCGACCGGCGAAACCGTCGAGCGCCGATTCTCCGTCCCCGGTTCGTTCGCGGTCGCGCTCACCGTGGTTTCGAGCTCGGGCCGAAGGAGTCTTCCCGTGTCCGAAACGATCGTGGTCGGTAACGCGCCGCCGACCGTGCGCATCGTCGAACCGGGGCCGGGCGCGCGCGTTCGCGACGGAGAGCGTCTCGTGCTTCGGGGCGCGGCGTCCGATCCCGAAGACGGTCCGGCTCCGTGCGACGAGCTCGTGTGGAGCGTTAGTCTCGGTCACAACGCGCACGCGCACCCGGCGACCACGCTACGCGGATGCGAGGTGAGCACGCTCGTCGAAGCCGGGGAGCACACGCTCTCGCCGGTCGAGCTCCTGTTTCTGGCCGTCGAGCTCACGTACACGGACCACGGCGGGCCGAACGACGAGGCCCCGCTCACGGTACGCCAGGGAATTCGCGTGGATATCGCGTACTGACGCACCCTGGGAATGAACTGTCCTCCCCGGGACTGACAGCATGGTACAAGCCCTGCCCCCGTGGACCAGAACCTGCTGCGCTCCTATCTCGGAACGATCTACGAGCTGCCCGTCGACGGCGGCGTCCTGCGCGTTTCGACGGACGGTGACGTGGTTCGGGACGTAGGCGGCCTCCCGCCGCTGCTGCGGCAGGATTTCGCCATCGTCACCGCGTACAACCCGCGCAGCATGCTCCTTCCCCGGCGCGTGAACGAGGCGCGCAACCAGGTGCTTCGCGACCTCCTCGTCCTCGGCGCGTACCGCGTCGAGCAGTGCGTCGGGTACGACGAAGAGCCCGAGGGGCCGTGGCGGGAGCCCGCCTGGCTCGTGCACGGCATTCCGCGCGACGAAGCGGTCGGTTTCGGCCGGGTTTTCCGCCAGAACACCATCGTGTTCGTCGAGGCGGCGCGGCCCGAGCTCATCGTGACGGATCGAACCCTCGACGAGATCGGCAAATCCTTCCAGGGAAACTGGCGCCTGCGCCAGTAACGGAGAAAAAAACGAATGGCGGGACCCTTCGACGACGATTTCGATCTCGGTAAAATGCGCGCGCGCGTGAAGGGCTTCCGCCCCGTCTTCCGTCGCCTCGGGCCCGTCCTCGTCGGACTCGCCGTTCTTGGCGTGCTGTTCGGCGGCACGTACGAGGTCGGCCCGGGCGAACAAGCCGTGATCCGCACCTTCGGGCGCGAGAGCGGCAAGGCCGGGCCCGGACTGCATTTTTCGTTTCCGCTGATTCAGCGCCGCGACATCGTGAACGTCGAGCAAGTGCGGCGGGTCGAGGTCGGCTTTCGCGGCCAGCAGCGCATGCCCGACGAAGCGCTGATGCTGACGGGCGACGAGAACATCGTCGAGGCTCAGATCATCGTCCAGTACCGCGTCTCGGACACGAGCAAGTATCTGTTTCGTCTGAAGGATCCGGACGAGACGCTGCGGGCGACCGCCGAGGTCGCGCTCCGGAGCATGGTCGGCCAAACGGTGATCGACGAGCTTCTCACGACGGGCCGCGAGCGCGTACAGGATCAGGCGCGGGCGTGGCTCCAGCGACTCATGAACGACTACCAGAGCGGCATTACCGTGACCGAGCTCAAGCTTCAGACGGTCGACGCACCGGCCCAGGTTCGCGAAGCGTTCCACGACGTGGTGCGCGCCCGCGAGGAAAAGGAAAGACTCATCAACGAGGCGCGCGGCTACCAGGCCGACGTGATTCCACGTGCCAAGGGCGAAGCCGAGAAGCTCCAGCGCGAAGCCGAAGCGTATCGGGAGCAACGCATCTTGCGCGCGAACGGCGACGCGAATCGCTTCGACGCGACGCTCGTGGAGTTCCAGAAGGCCGAACGCGTGACCCGCCAGCGCCTCTGGCTCGAGGCCGTCGAACGGGTGCTCGGAAGCATCCAGAACAAGGTGTTCGTCGACGAAGGCGTGAGCAAGAGCGCGGTGTCGGTCTTGCCGTTGTCGATTCCAGCCGCCCCGCCGGCGGCGGCAGCAGGAGGTAAGCCGTGACCCGCTGGCTTACGCTTCTCTTCGCCGTCGTGGTCACGTTGTGGTCGAGCGTCGTCATCATCGACGAGCGCGAGATCGCGATCGTGACGCAGTTCGGCGCGTACAAGCGAGGTCTCGGCCGTCCGGGGCTCCACTTCAAGACGCCCTTCATCCAGGACGTGACGCGCATGGACGCGCGTATTCAGCTGAACGACGCGACCCCCACCGAATACCTCACCGTCGACAAGAAGCGCCTTCTGGCCGACCCGATCACCCGCTGGCGCGTCGCCGATCCGCTGAAGTTTTACACGACGGTTCACGACGAAAGCGGCGCGAACGCCCGCCTTCAGGACGTCGTGAACAGCGAGCTCCGGCGCGAGCTCGCGACCCGCGAATTCGACGCCATCATCGGCGGCGAACGCGACACCATGATGCAGCAGGTCGCCGACGCCGCGCGCGCGAAGTGCAAGGATTTCGGCATTCACATCGTCGATGTGCGCATCAAGCGCGCCGATTTGCCGAACGAAGTCGAAGAAAGCGTCTTCGGACGGATGCGCGCCGAGCGCGAGCGCGTCGCGAAGCAGTACCGCTCGGAAGGCGAGGGCGAAGCAGCCAAGATACGCGCCGAGACCGACAAGGAGCGGACGATCTTGCTCGCCAAGGCCTACGAGACGTCGCAAAAGATCCGCGGCGAAGGCGACGCCGAGAGCACCACCATCTACGCGAAGGCGTACGACAAGAACCCCGAATTTTACGCTTTCGTACGGAGCCTCGACGCTTACGAGAAGCTCATGGGCGAGAAGTCGTCGCTCGTCATTTCGACCGGCTCGGAGCTCTTCAAGTATCTGAGAAAGCCCGAGGGGACGCCCTGACGCGGACCCTCGGCTCCCGGCGGATCTGCTAGAATCGTCGTCCCGTGCGCAAGCTCGCGCCCCTCGTGCCGCTCCCGCTTCTCGTGGCGCTCGCCGCGTGGGGTTCGGCTCGGACGGCCGACGCGGGCGGCGTTGCTCTCGGCGCTGCGCTTTCCGCGGTCGCCGACGTGCTCCGTACCGAGCAGCGTCCCGCTGACGACGACGCGGCGCTCGACGAGCCGATTCCCAACGCGGCCCTCGCCGCTCCCGGGCTCGCTGAAGGAAGCGGCAGGCGCGTTCCTGGGGCGAAACGCGGCAAGAACGGTCAGGCCCAGAGCCCTGCACGCTCCCTCTTCGTCTCGGCCGAGACCGTGCTCCGGCTCGCCGGAAGCCGGGTAACCCCGAAGGGCGTTCGTGTGCCGGCGAGCGGGTCCCGCCCGGCGGGCCTCTCGTTGAGGGGTGTCGACGGCCTCGGCATCGGGCTTCGCGACGGCGACGTGCTCACGCGGGCGCTCGGACAGCCCGCCCTCTCGAGCTCAGCGGTCGTCCGGGCGATCCTCGTCGCTCGCTCGAACCGAGTCAGGGTACTCGAAGGCGAATTTTATCGTGGGAGCGAGCGCTGGACCCTGCGCGTCGAGCAGCCCTATTTGGACGAGGAACGGTTCGCCCGGGTCCAGGTCACGCTGGCCGACCGATGAGCTTGACGGGCCCTGTTCCCGGTCCAACACTCCCGCGCATGACGACCCGAATCGTTCGCCTGACCGCATTCGCCGCTGGCCTCTTCATCGCCGCCCCCGCGCTCGCTTCCGTGAGCCCGCTCTGCGACGGTGAGCACGGCAAAGACAAAGCGGAAAACAAGGACAAGACCGAGAAGAAGGAAAAGGACGCCCCGAAGAAGCCTGCCAATCCGGCTTGATTCGCGCTCCGACACGGAAGGGCGCTGGGTCCGCCGGCACTCACCGGCCGGCGGAGAACAGACCCGGCGCCAGCCCCGGACGCGAGGCGCGTCTTCGGATTTCGCGGAACCAGGACTCTGCGGCTCGTCCGCCCTCACCGCGGATGTTCCGAATCCGTGACGCCGCTTGACGGGGCGGTCCGCTGCTGAAAAGGTGACGCGAAAAATGCGCACCGTTCATTGCGTGAAGCTCGGCACCGACGCCGAAGGGCTCGACAAGCCGCCGTTCAAGGGTGATCTGGGCCAGCGCATTTTCGATAACGTCTCGCGCGAGGCGTGGCGGCAGTGGATCGAGCACTCGAAGATGCTCATCAACGAGTATCGCCTCGACCTTACGAGCGAAAGCGGCCAGCGACTCTGGATGACGGAGTGCGAGAAGTACTTCTTCGGCGAGGGCTCGGCCGCGCCGCCCGACTTCAAGCCCAGCGAGGGTTGAGCGATGTCGGCGACCACGCTCGCGGTCACCGACGCCATCCGCGAGTACCTGCTTGCCGTGACGGTTCGCGAGCCGCCGTTGCTCGCGAGGCTCCGCGAGGAAACGCAGCGGCTGCCGGACGGCGGCATGCAGATTTCGCCGGAACAGGGACGCTTCATGGCCTTTCTCGTCGAGCTCTGCGGAGTGCGCCGCTACCTCGAGGTCGGCGTATTCACCGGCTACAGTTCGCTCAGCGTGGCTCTCGCCATGCCGCCGGACGGGCGCATCGTCGCCTGTGATCGCAGCGAGGAATGGACGAGCACGGCTCGGCGCTACTGGAAAGAAGCGCGCGTCGACGAAAAAATCGAGCTCCGTGTCGGCCCTGCGACGCAGACGCTCGACGCGCTGCTCGCCGGTGGCGCGCGCGGAACGTTCGATTTCGTTTTCGTCGACGCCGACAAGGAAGCCGCGCTCGACTACTACGAACGGAGCCTGGAGCTCCTGCGGAAGGGCGGGCTCTTCGGTTTCGACAACGCGCTCTGGGAAGGGCGCGTCGCGGATCCCAGGGAGCAGTCGCCGTCGACGCTCGCGGTGCGTGCGCTGAACGAGCGAGCGTCGAGCGATCCGCGCGTCTCCGCGACGCTCGTGCCCATCGGCGACGGGCTCTTGCTCGCCACGAAGCGCTGACGCGTCGCGGGGTCCGCTCAGCCCGTATACGCTTCGTCCTGCTCGATGCGCGAGAGGACCCAGTCGAAATCGCCCGTGACGACGCGGGCGTGGCAGTACTCGCAGTTGCCCGCCATGCCTATCCGAAGGGGCGCGCCGCATTGCGGACAAGTGCGGTCCGTCCGCGGCCGGCCCTTCGCGTTGCGGCCGCGGATGAGGGTCCAATACTCGCTGTAGGCGCGCTCTTTCGTGCGGCTGCCGTGGAGCAACGCTCCGTCGTCGCCGAGCGTATAGTCGAGGCTCGTCGCGAAGAGGCGCACCGTGACGGCGTCGAACCAAGCGTCGTCGAGCACGTTGGCGAGATCGAGGCGTAGAATGCGCGCGTTTTCGGTGACGTTCCGGGCGCGCCGTTCGGCGTAGATGCCCAAGAAGTAGCCGAAGTATTGGAAGAGATTGTCGCTCACGTAAGGGCGAATCCGGGAAAGATCGCGGACGGACCACCCGGCGCCGAGCTCGTCGAAGATCAGGCCGACGCGCGCCTGGAACGCGGTCGCGTCGAATGCCGGGTCGCGGGCCTGGAGCTCGGCGAGCCGCGCATGCCGGCCTGGATCGAAGCGCGTCGGTAGCTCGGTACCCCGCTCTTCGACCTTTTTCGAGAAGAGCTCGGGCAGACGTTCGGTGCGCAGGCGGCGTACGCTCTCGATCGACCAGTCGAGCCGTCCACCTCCGACCTCCTGCCGGCAGTAAGCGCAAACGCTGCCGTGCATGCCTTCGAGGGGCGCTCCGCAGTTGGGACAGTCGAGCTTTCGGACTCGGAGGGCGGGGCGCGAGCGGGCACCGAGCGCGCGCGAGAATTGCACGCGATCGACGACGAAACTGCGCGCGGGATTCCCCGCGCGCACCTCGGAGAGGTTCGCTTCGAAGTCCGCGCCGAGCAGCACGCGATCGGCGCGGACGTGGAGCTCGTTGAGACGCATCGAGCCGATGACGATGCCCGAGACGGCCTCGAGTGCGGGATCGGCGAGCGTGCGCGCGGCACTGGGGGCGACGAAAGCCGCGAGTGCCGTGAGCCCGCCGCGCGGCCTTCGGTGTTGGACCTCGGCGTAGAGCGTGTACAGGAAATCTTCGAGCAAGACGACCGAGAAATCGGGATCGTTCCGGCGGAGCTCGGCGAGGGCGCTGCGTGCGACGCTCGCGGTTCGCGTCGCGGGAACCTCCGCGGGGGGCACGGCCGTGGCCCAGTTCGGCACGAGCCGCGAGCGCCAGGTGCGACGCACGGCGACGTAGCCGACGAACACGAGCACGACGAAGCCGCCGAGCACGGGCTCGCGAATACAGAGGGCGATGAGCTCGATCACGAGGCCCACGTCGACGTCGCCGCCGTCTCCTCCGCCGAAATCGCCGCTGGGTGAGCCGTCACCGCCGAACAGGTCGCCGCCGCCGGGACGGGCGAGCGCAGAAGCGCTCATGAGCACGCTCGCCGTCCCCGCCGCAGCGAGCGACAGCGCGCGGAAGCGGGCGCTCACGCGACCTCGTCGGCGAGCTCGTTGGCGTCGTCGGGCCGACGTGGAAGGACGGCGGCGAGCACGGGACCGAAACCCAGAAGGTGCGTCAGAAAGCCCTCGAAATCACGGGCCGCTACGCGTTCGTCGAGCCCAGCGACGTGGGTGCTCCACGCCTCGCCGAGGAGCGCCGCCGGGACGCCTTCGTCCGCCACCACCACGGCCGTACGCTCGAACAGCGCCACGAATACGAGCACTCCGCTACGCTGCTTCGTCTTTTCTACGCCGAGCTCCGTGAACGCGCGGAGAGCGCCGCGCCGCGCCGCTTCGACGCGGCGGCGCTTCGGAGTGAGGACGCGCCGGAGGGGCGGCAGGAAGTGACACGCGAGCGCGGCGAGCACGAACGAAACGAGCGCCTCGAGGGGCATGGTGCGAACGTCGTAGACCTGCGGGCTCACGAGCATCACCACGAGGCCGAGCGCGGCGACGGCGGCGCCGAAGACGAGGCTCGTCGCGACGTGCCGCTCGGCGGCGAGGCGAACGCTGACGACGAGTTCCGCCGACGTCTGGCCTTCGAGTTCGCGGATTGCCTCCGTCGCGCGGCGCTTCGCGTCTGCC
Source organism: Polyangiaceae bacterium (assembly GCA_036374535.1). GTDB lineage: Bacteria > Myxococcota_A > Polyangia > Polyangiales > Polyangiaceae > PMG-095. The sequence goes on along the minus strand of DASUTR010000563.1, from coordinate 2,995 downwards.
TCGAGGAACGCGCGCTCGGACAATTGCCCTCGGCGCCGGGACGGCTAGCCCGTGACTTCGCGGAGGTCGCGGGCGTTGTAGCCCATGAGATAGAGCAGCGTATCGAGCCGCTCGTGGTGGTTCAGGCTGAAGTCGGCCACCTCCTGCAGCTTGGGTTTCGCGCGGAACGCGATGCCGAGGCCCGCCGTCTCGAGCATGCGCACGTCGTTCGCGCCGTCGCCGACCGCGACGGTCTGCTCGACGCGGAAGTTGAACGCCTGGGCCATGTCTTTCAAGACCTGTGCCTTGCGCTCGCCGTCGACGACCGTTCCTCGGACGCGCCCCGTGAGCCGCTCGTTTTCGACCTCGAGCTCGTTCGAGATCGCGAAATCGAGCCCGAAGCGCGCCTTCAGCTCGTCGACGAAGAAGGTGAAGCCGCCGCTCACGAGGCCCACTTTGTAGCCGAGGCTGCGCAGCACCTGGACGAACCGATCGGCGCCGGGCGTGAGCTCCGCGCGACGCGACAGGCTCTTCGCGCGCTCGAGCGGGAGGTCTTTGAGCAAGAGCACGCGTTCGGCGAGCGCCTGCTTGAAATCGAGCTCCCCGCGCATGGCGCGCGCCGTGATGGCCGCCACTTCCGGCTTCTTGCCCACGAGATCCGCGAGCTCGTCGATGAGCTCGCCTTTCATGAAGGTCGAGTCGACATCCATGCATACGAGGCGCTTGTTGCGACGGAAGATGTCGTCGCGCTGGACGGCGAGGTCGACGCCGAGCTCGGTTCCGAGCGCGAGCAGCTTGCCGCGCAGGGCGCGGATCTCGTCGGCCCGAGGCGTGGGGCCGACCGGGAGATCGACGATGAGCTCGAGTCCGTCGAGCTCCGCCTCGCTGAGCGAGCGGATTTCGCGGATGTTCATGCTGCGCTCGGCCATGAAGCGCGTGATCTTCGCCGCGGCGCCGCCGTCGTGCAGCGGGCCGAGTACCGTCACGGCGAGCGCGGTCGCGGCGCCGGCGGGCGTCCTCGCTTCGGTGCGGTAGGGGCTCACCTCGAGGCGGAGGCCGAGATCCGCCACGGCGAACAGGATCTTTCGGAGCGCGTTCGAGGTCGGCGGCATGTCCACGATCGCGGACAGCATGAGGTAGCCGTGCAGGACCGATTGCCCGATGTCGACGAGGTCGGCGTTCTCTTCGCCGATGATTTCCGTGAGACGCGCGGTGACGCCGGGGCGGTCCGTTCCCGCGATGTGCAGAACGATGCGATCGGGGTGCTCGGGGAGGGCCATTCGAGGCTGCCTCATACCACCAATTTCGCGGTGGAGCGCTCGAGTTTCTAGCCGTCGATACGGATGACGCGGCGAGAGCCGAGGTCGGTGACGTAGGCTTTGCCATCCGGGCCGATCGCGATACCGGCCAACGAATTCGGCTCGAGGCCGGTGTCGAGCTCGCGCAGGACCTCGCCGCTCGGAAGCAGCGCGAGAATACGGCCCGTCGCGTGGTCCGTGACGAACAGCACGCCCGCGTGGAAGGCGACGCCGCTCGGCATTTCGAGCACGCCGGGCGGCAGGACCTCGGTCAAGCGCGCGCCGCTCATGCGTGCGTGCGTCGCGAGGTTGTCGTAGTCGGTGACCTCGCCGTCGGCGACTCCGCTCGTCGCGTCGAGCGCTACGACGCGACCGTTGCCGGTGTCGGCGGCGAACACGAGCTCGCGACGCGTGTCGTAAGCGAGGTGACTCGGCACTTCGGCGACGCGCGAGAGCTCGCCCTCGACGTAACGCCAGAGCGCGCCGTCCGAGTGATCCTCCGCGCCGGGCTCGTGGGGCGAATTGAAGTCGTAGCGATCGAGAGCGCCCGCGTCGCCGTTGAACGCCCAATAGACGTTCGCTCGTTCGTGAGCGATGCCCATGCAGTACGGCGTCCCGTGCAGCATGTCGACGTGCGTGCCGTTGCGTGTCGGATCGTGGGGCGCACCGAAGAGGACGGGGTCCGAGTCCCACAGCACGGGGCCGTTGTAGGGGACGGGGTCGTCTTCGAAATTGGCGGTCCGCGCCTCGCCGCACGTCGCGAGGAGCCCGCGCTCGCCCCACGCGAGCTGGCGGGGCGTGCGCATGAAGTGCCACGCGTTGGCGTCGATTTTCACGTCGGCGAGCGGCGCATCGAGCGTCGCCCGCTGCAAGATGAGCATCCTGCCTTCGAGCTGGTTGCAGACCACCGGATCGGAGTCGACTTCGGTGCACGAGCTCGCGGGCGTCGGTTGCGCGAGCGCGACCCAGAGCTCCGCTCGGGCGTTCGGATTCCATGCAAGCGACGTCGGCAAGAAGCCGGGCGCCGCCTCGTACACCGTCACGAGCGTCACCGACGACGCGCTGCCGTCGCCCTTGCCGATGGCCGTCGCGACGTCCTCCTGCGACTCCGATTCGCGGTCCGATTTCGACGCCAGCGGATCGGACCCGCAGCCCACGGTGAGCATCGCCAAGAGAAGCGGAACCTTTCGAGCCACGTCCGAATCTTGGCGGCCGCTTCTATAAATCGCAACGGACTTACGAACGCACGGCGAGAAACTCGAGCGGCCGAAATGTAAAGGCGCGGGGTTCGGGCCCCGCGGCCCCAGCGCCCGTCCGACGCAATGCAGCAGGGCGTGAAAGTTCCGGGCTGCTACGCTCGTACGCTGTGCCGTTAGCTTCTTCGCAGGTCCGGCGGTTCTTCGACCAGGGTTACCTCGTGCTCCCGAAAACCTTCGGGGAAGGAACGGTCGCGCGCTTTCGCCGTGCGTTCGCGCGGCTCGAACGGCGTGCTCGGACGCTCGACGAAACGGCATTCGTCGGCGGCACCCTGTTCGTCGTCAAGCGCACCGAAGCGAGCCGTCTCCGGATCGATCGCATCGTGTGGTGCGGCGGCGTCGAGCCGCTCCTCGGCCGTCTCGGTCGCTCTCCGAAGCTCGTCGAGGTCGCCGCAGAGCTCCTCGGCACCTCCGAGGTCGATCAACTCCTGAACCAGGCCCACATCAAGAACCCTGGCGACG
>DASUTR010000562.1:0-5764 GCA_036374535.1 Polyangiaceae bacterium | reverse complement strand
GCCGTCGTGCCACCCGCGGCCGTACCGCCCGTCGTGCTGCCGCCGGCACCGCGCGTCGCGCTACCGCCGGCGCCGCCCGGCGCGCCGCCGCCGGCGCCGCCCGTCGCCGTGCCGCCGCTCGGTGCGCCGCCCGTCGCGCTTCCACCCGTCGCCGTTCCCGAAATGCCGGCGGCACCGCCCGCAGGCGAACCGCCGTTGCTCGAGCCGGGCGGCTCCGCCTTCTCGGAGCACGCGCTCGAAAGCGCGACGGCGAGCGCGACGACGGCGCTACCGAGCCTGCGCCCGTGTCGCGCGACCGAACGGCCGAGTTGCATGCGCGGAAGGTCAGCATCGGTCACGCCGTCCGTCCTCGCATTTTTCGCGAGAGGATTCACATTTATGGCTCGGGCCCGCACATTTTGGGCGCAGAATCGCGGAACCGCAGGCTCACTTGCTCGGATCGGCGATCGGCAAGAGCACGCGGAAGCACGTGCGCTCGCGCGGCACCGACTGGACCGAGATCGTCCCGCCGAGGCGCACGACGAGCGCGCGGCAGATCGAAAGCCCGAGTCCGAGGGACGTGCCCGACGACTTGGTCGTCACGTGCGGCTCGAAGATCGTCGCGACGGCGCGCTCGGTGAGGCCGGGTCCGTTGTCCTCGACCTCGAGCACGACGAAGAGCCCTTCCTGGAAGACGCGCACCTCGATGCGATTGTGCTCGACCGTGCCCGACGCGAGCGCTTCGGCGGCGTTCGTGAGCAAGTTCAGCGCGATCTGCGTGACGAAGCTCGGCGGAGCTTTCACGAGACCCGTGGCGCCGATGCTCGAGCGGAGCTCCGTGGTCACGCGCAGTCGCGGGCTCGCCATGCGTATCGCGCGTTCGACGAGCACTCCCGGCTCCACCAGACGTTCGATACGATTGGACGCCGGGCGCAAGAATACCTGGAAATCGCGGATCACGTCCGCGATCGCGTCCGCCGAACGGCGCGCCTGATCGAGACAATCCGCGAGCGTGGACCAGCGCTCGGCGTGCTCTTTGCCGCTGATGTCGCGAAGTCGCGGGTAGATGCGCTCGATCTCGGCCAGGTTCGCGAGCACGCCGAGCAGCGGGTTTGCGACCTCGTGGGCAAGACCCGCGGAAAGCAAGCTCGCCGTGCGCAACCGATCGAGCTCGGCGAGCTGCTCGTCGTCGAGCTCGGTCGTGAGCGGCGCCTCGCTGTCGTTCACGGGCGCTTCCACGAGGAGCGGATCCGAGCCTGCGAGCGCGGCCTCGCGCCGTGTGCGTCCGTTCGGGGTTTTCGCCGATGCCATGATTCATGTCTCCTTAACGCTAAGTTCCGTCACTCACGCCGTGCGTCCGTTCGACGAGCAGCGGTACGAGCTCCTCGTCGATGTCGGCCTTGCACAGGAAGCCGTCCGCCCCCGTCATGCTCGTTGCGTGCGCGAGCTCGCGACGCCCGAGCAAGCTCAGAAAGATCACGCGCGTCGACGGCGTCGCGCTCTTGATACGGACGGCGGCGCTCGAGCCCCCACCGCGCGGCATCACCAAGTCGAGGAGCACGACGTCGGCCTTCGCGTTCGCCGCGACCGTCACGGCGCTGTCTCCGTCCGCCGCGACGCCCACGACGCGAACGCGGGGCACGCCCTGCAAGAAAGCGCACAGCGTTTGCCGAAACGCGGCCGAGTCGTCGGCTACGACAACGCGGATCTCGGAGCTCGACGTAGTCACAACCAGTGCTTGCGGTCGCTTTCGGCGTCTCCGTATCGGGGAGAACCCCGAGGCCCCGAGGAAACACCCCCTATGATCGGGATTTCACACCCCGATTTTCCGCTCCGGGTTCAGCGGTCGGACGACACGAGGCCCGCGCGCACGGCATAGCGGACGAGCCCGGCGAGATCGTGGATGCCGAGCCGCTCCATGATCTGGGCGCGGTGCGTCTCCACCGTCTTCACGCTGAGCTCGAGCAGCTGCGCGATGTCCTTCGTCGAGCGCCCCTCGGCCACCAGTTGCAGGATCTCGCGCTGGCGCGGCGTGAGCACCTCCGAAGCCTCGGGCTTATCGGACTGCTTCTCCGCCGCTCGGCCGAGAAACCCGTCCACGACGTGCCGCGAGATCGACGGCGAGAGGTACGTCTCGCCGCGCATCACCGCGCGGAGCACGATGGGGAGCTCGTCGGCCGCCGCGTCTTTCACGAGGTAGCCCTTGGCGCCCGCGCGGAGCGCCTGAGCGACGTGGCTCGCGTCGCCGTGCACCGAAAGAATGACGAGGCGCGTCTCGGGCACCTCCCGCGTGGCACGCGCCGCGAGCTCGAGCCCGTTCAAGCCGGGCATGGAAATGTCCACGAGCGCGATGTCCGGCTTCGTGCGCGCGAGGGCCTGCAGCGCTTCCTGGCCGTTGCCCGCTTCGGCCACGATTTCCACGTCGGGAAGGCTCGCGAGCAGCGCGCGAATGCCCGCGCGCACGAGGTGATGATCGTCTGCGAGCAGGACCCTCATGTGCGGCTAGCGTATCATGCCGGCCCATGGTTCAGCGAGACGACTCGGCGACGTGGCGCGCCAGCGTGCTCGACGCGATGTTGCGCGCGCTCGCCGTCGCGGGACCCGGCATCGTCGTGCTGTCGCTGCTCTTCCGCGAGCCGCCGCGCTTCGATCCGCCGTTCTTCCTCGTCGCCGCGGCCGTGCTCACCGTGATCGGCCTCCGCTTCGCGCACACGCTCTCGTTTCACCTGCGCGCCGGGCTTTCGATCGCGCTCATCCTGTTCGCGTGCCTCACCTGGATCGCGCTCACGGGCTTTTCCATCGGCGGCGCCGCGGGGGCCGTCGGCGGAATCGTGATCGCCGTCCTGTTGCTCGGAAAACGCACGGGTTTCGTCCTCCTCGCCGCGACGGGCCTCGCCCTGATCGCGTTCGGCGCGGCGATCAGCTCCGGCTGGTCCGAGCCGCGGTTCACCGATTCCGATCCGCATATTTTCGCGAACTGGGTGCGCATGGGCGTGTCCTTCTGCCTACTCACCGGGGCGGTCGCCTTCGGCGTCGACTACGTCGTACGCCACATCGAATCGAAGTACGTCGAGCTCAACGGCGCCTACGTCGAGCTCGGCGAGCTCCACCGAAAGCTCGAAACAGCCAAGGAAGAAGAGCGCCGGTTCATCGCGCGCGAGCTCCACGACGACCTCGGACAGGCGCTCACGGTGCTGAAGCTCTCCTTGAAGTCGGGCAAGACCACGCCGTTCTCGGATCCCGTCCGTGTCGTGGACGGGCTCATCGTCAAAGTCCGAGAGCTTTCGCGCTCCCTACGGCCGGCGCTGCTCGACGAGGTCGGGCTCGGTCCAGCGCTCTCCGCGTACATCGAAGAGCAGTCGACCGTCTCGGGCATACCGATGGATCTCGATCAGAAACGCTTCGCCGGGCGGCTCCCGAGCGATCTCGAAATCACCTGCTTTCGTATCGTGCAGGAAGCCGTCACGAACGCCCTCCGCCACGCCGAACCCAAACGGGTGACGATCCGCGTCGCTCGCGACGAAACGAGCGTGAAACTCCAGGTCTCCGACGACGGCAAAGGCTTCGCCGGCATCGAAGCCATCGTACGCGCCGCCGTCGAAGGGCACCTCGGCATCGTCGGCATGCGCGAGCGCGTTCGCACGCTCGGCGGCGTATTTCTCATCCGCGCGCAGCCAGGCGAAGGCACGGCGATTGACGTCGAAATCCCAATTCGAATAGATCGCGCAGCATGAAATCGATCCGCTTTGCCCTGTCGCTCGTATTCGTCGCGTCCCTCTCGGCCCTCGCTTGCAGCGGCGACGAAGAGGAGGAGGAGGGTGACGGCGGCGGGGGCGGCACGTCGGGCTCGAGCAACGGCGGGAGCTCCGGGTCCAGCGGCTCGAGCTCGGGCGGCAGCGCGACCGGCGGCAGCGCGACCGGCGGCAGCGCCACAGGTGGAGCCAGCGGCAGCGCGACCGGCGGCAGCGCGACCGGCGGCAGCTCAACCGGCGGCTCCGGCGGGCAGATCATCTGCCCCGAAACGCAACCGATGGACGAATCGCCTTGCGACCCCGAAACCGCCCCCGGTTTCCTCGACGACCCCTGCGAGTACCCCGAGTTCGACTGCATCTGCGGTTTCGGCGAGGAGTGGTCCTGCACCACGTGTCCCGAGAGCGCCCCGGCGAACGGCTCGCCCTGCGACGGAACCATCATGAACCTCTGCCAGTTCGGTCTGACCTATTGCGACTGCACCGGAAGCGATACCTGGCAGTGCGTCGGCCCCTGACGGCGACCGCCCCGTGATAAGCTAGCTCGATCGGCGCTCAGGGAACGCGCGCCGAGGGTCTGGGCCATGAACACGATGTCGGCGCGGCTTTTGAACTTGGGTGCGCAAGACGTGCTCCTGAACCTCCACACCTCGCACGCCCCCGCTCGGGCCGAGTGGGACCAGAGCATGGGACAGGCGAAGCAATACGCTCGACAGCAAGACCTTCGAAACCTCCGCATCCTCGTCGTCACCGACGGCGGCGGCCCCGACGCCGTCATGCGCGCCGAGGTCGCCGAATTCTACAAAGCGAACCGCGTGCTCGTGAAAACCGCGGTCATCACCGCAAGCCTCATCAGCCGCAGCATCGTCGCCGCCATCGGCCTCGTGAATCCACACGTCAAAGCCTTTTCACCCGGCCACGTTCGCACGGCCCTCACCCACCTCGACCTTCCCCCGACGCACGCCTCCCGCATCGTCCGCGAGCTCGACGACATGCAGCGCGACCTTCCTTCCGTCGCCTGCCTGACGGTGCTGAAAGGCCTCGCAACCACCGCGAGCGCGTGACGCGTGCGGCGCGGGCGCGAACGTCGCGCTAAGATCCACGCGTGGTCGGGAAACGCATCTTCATCTTCGGAGCGGCGCTCGCTGGTTTCATCCCCTCGTGCGGCTCGTCGGAAAACGGGCACGGCGGCGGCGGCACTGGCGGCACCGGCGGCACCGCTCCCAACAGCTGCCCGCCGACGCTCGTCAATTACGGCTCCGGCCCCGGCATTCTGTGCGACGAGCCCGCCGGCACCACGTGCGCCGACACCGAACAATTCTGCGTCTGCGGCGAACAGGGCTTCGAGGGCGCGCCGTGGCACTGCGTCCCCACCTCCGCCGGCTGCCCAACCGCGTTCCCGGAAGACACCCCCTGCGACACGAACGCGAGCGAAAGCTGCGACTACCTGACGAGCGTCCGCGAAACGTGCACGTGCGTCGACGACGCGTGGCAGTGCGAACCCACCGCGTGCCCCATCAATTATCCCGGCACCGGCCGCCCCTGCGCGCTCGACCCCGGCGACACGTGCCGCTTTTTCCTGCCCGCTTCGCCGAGCGACCCCGACCACGCGCCGAACGTCACGTGCACCTGCACCGCCGGCCAAACCTGGTCGTGTCCGTCTGGTTAACGCCCCCAGCGCAGCACCCGCGCGCAATCTTGAACGCGTAGCGACCGCGTGCCATGGTCCGCGCCACCCGCCCCCGTAGCTCAGCTGGATAGAGCAGGGCTTTCCTAAAGCCAAGGTCGTACGTTCGAATCGTATCGGGGGCGCTCTCTCCAAGACCGCGAAGAAGAACCCAAACACCGGCCGTTTCCGGCGCTTTGCTTGGTGCGGCACAGAGGAGAGCGACCTTCGGAACGCGACGGACGGCGACGCTAGGGGACGGAGCGCGACGCGGGGCGTGGTAATGGCGTGGAAACGGCGTCCGCGAAGGAGGCGAAGTGACGCGCAAGCAACGACGACCGGGAAAGCAATCTCTGGGGAGAGGACGGGG
>DASUTR010000561.1:0-3059 GCA_036374535.1 Polyangiaceae bacterium | reverse complement strand
TCGGGTCCTCCGCGCGATCGATCAGCGCATTGAAGTTCGACGAAATCACCCGACCCATGCGATCGAACATGCCCATAAGGCGAGAATGCCACGCACCGACGACGTGGCAACGGCGAACGGAAATAGGCCTCCTCCTACGTTTTTTTTGAACCGCCAAGGTCGCCAAGACTCGCCAAGACTCGCCAAGGGATTCTGGGGGCGACCGCCGTGACCACCGGACGCCGCGCCGTAGGGCTATCGCGCATCGTCTGCCGATGGGCAACGGCACGGCACGGCGTCGTTGCGGCACGCGACCGTGACCGCCTCAAATCCAAGAAATCTTGGCGCGGCTTGGCACCCTTGGCGTCTTGGCGGTCCAATCCGAGAGCGCCACGAGGTGTACGGAGGTTATCGGTTGGCGAGGTGGATGGCGTGTCCGAGCGAGTGTTGAGCGGCTTCCATCATCGCTTCGCCGAGCGTCGGATGCGGGTGGATGGTAAGGCCGATGTCCTCCGCCGTGGCGCCGACTTCCATCGCGAGGGCGGCTTCGCTGATGAGATCGCTCGCGTTCGGGCCGCAGATGTGGATGCCGAGCACGCGCGCCGTCTTCGTTTCGGTCACGACCTTCACGAAGCCGTCGGTTTCCATGATGCTGAGCGCGCGCGCGAGCACCGAGAACGGGAACTTTCCGACCTTTACGGCGAGACCGCGCTCCTTGGCTTGCCCTTCGGTGATACCGACGGTCGCGATTTCGGGATCCGTGAAGATGATGCCGGGCACGGTGACCCAGTCTTTCGCCGCCGCCTTTCCGGCGATGACCTCGGCGCACACCTCGCCCTCCTTCGTCGCCTTGTGCGCGAGCATGGGGACTCCGCTCACGTCGCCGATCGCATAGATACCGGGCACGTTGGTCTCACAGCGCTCGTTCGTGGTCACGAAGCCGCGCTGGTCGATGGCGACGCCCGCCTCTTCGAGCCCGATGCCGCGCGAGCGCGGTTTCATGCCGACGGCGACGAGGACGACGTCGCACTCGACCTTCTTCTTGCCTTCGGCCGAGCCGACCGTCACCGCGACGCCGTTCGCCGTCTTTTCCCAGCCTTCCGCCTTGGCACCCTTCAAGACGACGCCGTTCCGCTTGCCGATGTTCTTCTCGACGACGCGAACGCAGTCGGGATCCGTGCCGGGAAGCAGGTTCGGCGTGAGCTCGACGACCGTGAGCTCGGCGCCGAAGCTCTGGTAAACCATGCCGAGCTCGAGACCGATGACGCCGCCGCCGACGACGAGGAGTCGCTTCGGGATCGAGCGCAGGTTGACGGCTTCGCGAGCGCCGATGATGCGCTCGCCGTCGAACTCGAACCCGGGCACCTGAATGGTCGCCGAGCCCGTTGCGATCACGATCGCCTTCGTCGCTGTGAGACGCTCCGTGCTGCCGTCCTTCTTCTTCACCTCGATGGTGCGCTGGTCGACGAGCTTGCCGCGCCCTTCCACGAGCGTCGCGCCGTTCGTCTTCAAGAGGGAGCGCACGCCGCCGGTCATCTTCTTGACGATGGCGTTCTTCCAGTCCTGCATCTTGTTCGGGTCGACGGTCGCGCCCGAGACGGCGATGCCGGCGTCCGCGATGTGATGCGACTTCGTCAAGAAGTGCGCGTTCGCGATGAGAGCCTTGGAGGGCACGCAGCCCCAGTTGACGCAGACGCCGCCGACCTCCTCTTCCTCGACGCACGCGACTTTGAGGCCGAGCTGACCGGCGCGGATGGCGCACGGGTAGCCGCCGGGTCCACCGCCGAGAACGATGACATCGTACGTGGTGCTCATGGGTCGCGCCCGTTTAGCTTAGCCTGCCGTTCCTCTCAATACCTTTAGCCGCGCGGCCGTTCGTCAAGCGTCGTTCAGGAGCGAGCGGCGCTGCTCCTCGAGGTGCCACGGGCGGACGCGGTACACGTCGTCGAACAGGGTCCCGACGGCCGGTTTCGGCTCGGCCTCGGCGCGGGCAATGGCGCGCTCGAGCTCCGTGTCGATTTCCGCGACGAAGCGTGCTTCGACCTCGGAGTCGAGCACCCCGTCGCTCTCGAGACGAGCGCGGAGGCGCAGAACGGGATCGCGCGAGGCCCACTGCTCTTCCTCGGCGAGCGAGCGATAGCGCGACGGGTCGTCGCTCGTCGAATGCGCGCCCCGGCGGTAGGTGACACATTCCAGAAACATCGGTCCCCGACCGTTTCGCGCGTGGGTCGCTGCGGCGCTCACGGCCGCGTGGACCGCGAGGGCGTCGTTGCCGTCGATGCGCTCGCCGGCAAACCCGTAGGCGCGCGCCTTCACGGCGAGCGACGCCGAAGCGCTCTGACGCGAAACCGGAACGCTGAGCGCGTACTGGTTGTTCTGGCAAACGAACACGACGGGGGCGGCGAGCACGCCCGCGAAGTTCAGAGCGGCGTGAAAGTCGGGATGGCTCGTGGCGCCGTCGCCTAGGAACGCGAGCGCGACCGCGCGTTCGCCGCTCCGTCGCGCCGCCCACGCCATACCCACGGCCTGGGGCAGCTGCGTCGCGATCGCGCTCGACCACGACACCTGGTGGACGGCGCGACCGGCGGGGTGACTCGGCATCTGCCGGCCCTTCTGCACGTCGCGGGCGCTGCCGAACGCTTGCGCCAAATAGAGCTCGAGCGGAAAGCCGCGCACGAGCATGACCGCGCCCTCGCGCAGCGCGGGAAAGACCCAGTCGCCCGGCTCGATCGCGAACGCCGCGGCGACGGGCACCGCCTCTTGTCCGAAGCTCGAGCCCCAAAAGCCGATTCTCCCCTGGCGACAGAGCGCGAGCAGGCGTTCGTCGAGGCGGCGAGCCCGCAGGAGCTCGCGGTACAGGCGCAGCGTGTCGGAGAGCGAAAGCGGCGCGGGGGTCGTCAGCCGAAAAGCTCCCAGATTTGGAGGAGCTTCGTCACCTCGAAAGCGAACTTCGCGTCCGCCGCGCTCGCTCGCGCCGTCATGCGAGGAAACGTTAGCCGACCCCATCGAGGCGGGAAAGCGCCTCTTCGACAGCGTCGGGATCGGCGCGGGAGGGGTCGCCTCGGAAAGCGAGCAGCACG
>DASUTR010000560.1:0-2003 GCA_036374535.1 Polyangiaceae bacterium | reverse complement strand
CACGACGGAGAGGACTTGCCTAGCGGCGTGACAAATCCGAACGCCTGCCCGCGTCTCCGCACCCCGCTCGACCCCGCGACCCGTAAGCTCCAAGTCCGAACGTCATCGGACGCACCGGGCGAGAACGGCTCGCCCCGGTGTCGTTCAGTGCGAACACGACGGAGAGGACTTGCCTAGCGGCGAGACAAATCCGAACGCCTGCCCGCGTCTCCGCACCCCGCTCGACCCCGCGACCCGTAAGCTCCAAGTCCGAACGAAATAAGGACGAACCGGGCGAGAACGGCGTGCCCGGTCGTCGAACAGTGCGAAGGAGAGGACTTGAACCTCCATGGGAGTTACCCCGCTAGCACCTCAAGCTAGTGCGTCTGCCAGTTCCGCCACCTTCGCGTGGGACTTTTTTGTAACGTCTTTCCGGCGCCGTTGCTCCGGGCGCGACGGTCTACCTCATCGGGTGCAGGGTCGGCAAGCGGGGTCGTTTTCGACGGTGGTTCAGCGGGTCCCGCCCGCCTAGTCGATGGGGGGGATCGAGTCGAAAACCGGCCGAGGCTGGGCGAGCAGGCGGCCCATGACCTCGAGCACCTCGGACATCTCGAAGGGCTTTCGGACCCAAGCGGAGACCAGGGATTCGGTCCCGGCGGGGATGCCGGAGGCGACGCCGCTGATGAGGATGGTGACGATGCCGGGGCTCGCGGCGCGCAGGGCCTCGAGGGCTTGGGTAGCGCGCCCCTCGAGGGGGGAAAGATCGACGAGGGCGGCGTTGAACGGCGCGCCGGCCGAAACGATGGCGTCGAACTCGGCGCCCGTCGCGACCACGATGGCCTGCGCTCCCCGCGCCTCGAGCGCGAACTCGACGAGCGAGCGCACGGCGGCGTCGTCCTCGACGACGAGCACGCGGGCGCCGACGACGCTGCCCTGGCGCGGAGGCGGGATGGAACGGCCGGCTTGCGAGAGCATTTCGCCGACGGGCCACGAGAGCTCGAAGCGCGCGCCGGGGCCGGGATGCGCGAGGCGAAGCTCGCCGCCGTGCTCGCGCGCGAGCTCGGCCGAGTGTCGAAGGCCGAGGCCGGCGCCCCCGGGGCGCATCGATTCGCGGGACGAGAACATCGTCGCCGCGCGTTCGCTCGGAACGCCCGGGCCCTCGTCGGTGACGACGAACACGCTCTGATCGGCGTCGTCGCGAAGCGAGAGCCGCACCGTTCGCCCGGGCGGCGTGAACGAAATCGCGTTGAACAGTAGGTTCGTGAGGATCTGCAGCACGGCGCCCACGTCGCGGACGAGGGCATGACCGTCGGCGCCCTCTTCGAGCACGACGTGCACGCCCATCTCGTCCGCCTTCGGCGTGACGGCGATGAGCGCCGCGCGCGCGACCGAGCGAGCCGGCCGCCGGCTGCTTCCACGCCCCGGCACCTCCGCTCCGATCGCGGCCCGTGAAATTCGATGACCGAGCCGCGCGTGCGTGCGCGCCACTTCGACGGCGTCGCGCTCCGGGCCGACGGGAAGCCGCGCACGAGCGACGTCGAGCCAACCGAGGACGACGGTCAGCGCGTTCGACACCTCATGCAAGGCTCCGGCGAGCTCTGAATGGGTGCCGCTCGGCGGGTCCGCGTCAGGGACCAGATTCGCGCTCGAGCGCTTCACGGGCGAAATATTAGGCTCGCGTGGAGCATCCCGCTAGGGGTTTGTCCGGAACTCCCTCGGGTCGCGAGCCCCCGCCGCCAATCGCGCGAGACCATGCCCTTCATCGCTATCGCTTGTCCAGGCTAGCTGGAATCAAGAGCTCGAACGCTCCGGTGTCGTCCGCGCGTGTCTCGGCGACCGGAACGACCGCCGCCGACAGGCTCGCGTCCGACGTGTATTCGCCCGCTGAGGTTACGTACACGTAGGCGCGGATGAGCGTTCCGGGAACGCGCGTCATCGTCGCGGCGACGAGCACATCACCGCGGTACACGAACGGAGGTGAGACGCGCCGGCGGCCGAGATTCAAGCCACCGGTCGGTACCTGA
>DASUTR010000559.1:0-6472 GCA_036374535.1 Polyangiaceae bacterium | reverse complement strand
GCCCCGCGGCTGCTCACGACTCGACGTCGTCGCAGGAACGCCGCTCCGCGGCGTCGGTGCCTGGCTCTACACGGAGAGCGGTTCGCTGCTCGCGAGCGCGAGCGGCCCGAGTCCGACGCTCTACGCCTGCGGTCCGGCGGGCCGTGTACGCCTCGACGCCGAATCGCTCGCGCGCCCGGGCCCGTTCGCCCTCGAGCTCCGCAGCGAGGCGCAGACGCCGGCGGCACTCGTGGAAAATCCGCTGGCGGCGAGCCGCCTGCTTTCGCGCATGGTCGAGCGCGGCGTCATCAGCCTCACGCGTCGCGTCGGTGCGGTGTATTCGCACCCGGTGAGCTCGACGGCACTCTCACGTCAAAAGCTCCTCGTTCCCGCGGGCCGCTGCCTCGACGTGACGGGCGCGATCGGCCCCGGGGCTTCGGGGCTCGAGCTCCGCCTCGTCGCCGGCGGCGATCGCGAGCTCGCGCTCGGCCGCGGCGAGTTCGCGACGAGCGCGCGCGCCTGCGCCGTCGACGCGAGCGGCGCGGATCTCGTCGCGGAGCTACGCGTGGCGACGGGCAGCGCCACGGCTCTCCTTACGGCTCACTTGGTGGATCCACGCGCTCGAGAAAGCGGCGGCAAGCCTCGTTGAACGCGTCGGGCGCGGCGAGGTTCACGACGTGCCCCGCGTTCGGAATCACGACGAGCTCCGCGTTCGGCAAGCGCTCGGCGAGCGCGCGCGCAGGACCTAACGCCGAGGCGTCCTCCGCGCCCGCGATGACGAGCGCCGGATGCGGAAACCGGCGGAGCTCGGCGTCGAGCGCGGACGGGCCTGGAAGCTCCGCGAGCGTGCGCCGCAGAACGTGCGCGAGCGCGGCGGGAGGATGCTCCATGAGGCCCTGCCGAATCAGGGCGGCGCCACGCGGGTCGAACCGGGCGCGCTCGCCCCAAACGAACTCGGCGCCCGCGGCTTCGAGACCGCGCTCGTCGATCGCGTGCGCGAACGCGAGCGCCCAGCTCCTGCGCGGCGGGTCGTCCGCGCCGCCGGGCGGCGACGCGAGCACGAGCGCGCGAACGCGCTCCGGCCGGCGCAGCGCGAACGCGAGCGCCGTCGCGGCGCCCAGACTGAGGCCCCCCGCGATGACTCCGCCGTCCTCGCGACGCTCGGTCGACGCGTCACCCGTCGCAACGTGCTCGTAGTCGTCCACCAACCGGTCGAGCACGTACTCGTTCGCGTCGGCCGGCGCGTCGCTACGGGCGTGGCCGCGGGCATCGTACAAGATCACTCGATGCGTACGGCCGAGCGCTCTGGCCTGCGGTCGAAAGTTTCGTGCGCTTCCCCCGAACCCGTGCGCGAAGACGAGCGCTCGACCGGAGCCAGCGGATTCGACGTGAAGGCGGACGGCACGTGACGGAGCGGTGGTCATTCGAGAATCCTTCGCTCGGAATCAGGAGCGTGGCTGCAGGGGACCGATCGCTGGCCGATTCCGTCCATGCGCATGGCGCGTGACGTTGCAGATTGCGCCACTCGTTTCAGCGCCGGGAGATGAGCACCGAAACACGCGCAGGGTAACACCTGGAATGCGATTGTTTCGAATTGTGTAAGTGCGCGCATTCCGCACATTGGGCGCATCGTCGAAAGGGGCCGCCCTGCTTGACAGGGTGAGTGGGCGGCATCGAAGATCGTTCGGATCTTGGGCGGACATTCGAAACGGGTTGGAGGCGCCGGCGAACGGCGCAGGACAAGGGCGCACTGTAGCGTCTTTGTCCTCGTCTGCTGCCTGCTCGCGCTTCCGGCACGCGCCGAGGATGGCTCCTCGGAACGGTTCGTGGAGATTCACGGCTTCGTGAGCCAAGGCGCGTTCAAGACGAGCGGAAACAACTATCTCGCACGCGACTCGGAGCACGGAAGCTTCGAATTTTCCGAAGCGGGGTTGAACTTCACGAAGGCGCTGGGCGACGACTTTCGGATCGGGCTCCAATTGTTCGCGCGCGACGTGGGACCGATCGGCGACTACAAGCCTCAGCTCGATTGGTACTACCTCGACTACCGCGCGACTGACTGGCTCGGGTTGCGCGCTGGTCGCCTTAAGCTGCCCCTCGGGCTCTACAACGAGACGAGCGACGTCGACTCGGCGCGAGTCCCGGTGCTGCTGCCTCAGTCCCTCTATCCCATTCAGAGCCGCGACTACTACTTGGCGCAGACGGGCGGCGAGGTCTATGGCCTGGTCGAGCTCGGCGCGGCCGGCGCGCTCGACTACCGCGCCTACGGCGGAACCATCTTCATCGACGTCCCCGCCTACTCGGCAATCGGCACGACGGCCGTATCGATTCCGTATCTCTACGGGGGCCGTGTCCTCTGGCGCACGCCGCTCTACGGCCTTCAAGCCGGCGTGAGCGCGCAGAGGCTTCGTCTCGACGTGCACTACACGCCGAACCGCGACGTGCTCGCGACGTACCCCATGCCGCTCCCGGCGGATTTCGACGGAAACGTCGAGCTCCGAGCGCCCATCACGCTCTTCATCGCATCGCTCGAAGCCGCCGTCGACGAGCTCTTGGTTTCCGCGGAGTACATGCGCCAGTGGGCGCGTGTCGAGAGCTCGTTCCCCGAGGTCTACGAGCCGACGACGACGACGAGCGAGGGCTTCTACGTGATGGCCTCCTACCACGTCACCTCGTGGTTCACGCCAGGCGCGTATTATTCGATCCGGTACCCGAACGTCGACGATCGGCACGGCCGCGATGCGTACCAACACGACCTTGCGCTGTCGTTTCGCTACGATCTCACCGACAACTGGCTCCTGAAGCTCGAAGGGCACTTCATGAGCGGAACGGCGGCCCTCGATCCGAGCCTCAACGACGGCACCTCGCGCGACGAGCTTCAGCGAGACTGGGGCGCGTTCTTCGCGAAAACGACGGCCTATTTTTGAATGGAATCCTTTGAGCACCTCGAAGCGCCTTCCGACAATCCTGCCCTCGCTCCGCGAGCGTTGGGTCGCGCCCGTGCTCTTCTCGCTCGTCGCCGTCCTACTCGGACTCTGTCCCCGGGCTTCGACCGCGCTCGCGAACGAAGCCGACCCGGGATTTCGCGTCATCGTGCATCCGGAGAACCCCATTTCCAGGGCGTCGCGCCGCACGCTCGCGACCTTGTTTCTCAAAGAAGTCGTGCGCTGGGACGACGGGAGCGCGACGCGCCCCGTCGATCTCAAGCCCGACTCGACGGTGCGCCGCCGCTTCTCCGAAATCGTCCTGAACCGCTCCGTCCGCGCCGTGAAGAGCTACTGGCAGCAGCGAATCTTCTCCGGCCGCGGAGTTCCGCCGCCGGAGCTCGAAACCGATCGCGCCGTCGTCGAGTACGTCACGAAGCATCGGGGAGCCGTCGGCTACGTCGCGCCCGGCACCGAGCTCGGCAAGGCCAAGACCCTGAGCATAGGCGCGCCGTGAAGCTCTCGTTTCGCTCGAAGCTCTTCTTGATCGTCGGGATCTCGGCGACGGCGCTGCTCGTGATGGTCGTCGTGAGCATGGTCCTGCGCGTGCGTCAGGTCGCTTCGCTCGACGACCTCGAGCGGCGGCTCGTGCCGAAGCTCGAGCTCGGACCGAAGCTCGAGAATCACTTCGACCAGCTGTCGAGGCACATGCAGGACGCGGTGGCGGCGCAGGATCCCGACGCGCTCGCGCGAACGGTCACCGAGAAAGACGCCCTCATCGCCGAGATCGGCAGGGCGAGCGCGGTCGTCGACCCGGCGGACGCGGGCTCGTTACGCCACGCCGTCGCCGCGTACCACGCGCTCGCCCACGACGTTTCGCTGCGTATGATCCGCGGCGAGTCCGGCGAGGCGCTGGTCGACGACATCGCCGAAATGCAGCGGCGCCAGCAGAGCACGGCGGCGCTGATTCAAAAGGTGGCGCGCCTCGACCGGCACGAGCTCCATCGAGGGTTCGGCGCGATTCGAGAAGCCGGCGCCGTTGCCCACCGCTATCGCATCGCCATCGCGCTCGCGAGCCTCGCGCTCGTGCTCGGTCTCTCCGTCTGGGCGCTCCGCGGCGCACTTGCGAGCCTGTCGCAGATTTCGCTCGGTCTCGGTCGTTTCGCCACGGGCGACTTCTCGAAACCGGTCGAAGTCGACGAACGGTTCGAGCTCGGAAGGTTGGCCCACGAAGCCAACGAGATGGCCGAGGGCCTCCGGACCCTCGGCGAGCTCCGCGACCGCGACGATTGGCTCAAGACGGGCCTGAACACCCTCGCCGTCGAGCTCCGCGGAGAGCTCGATCCGCGCGAGGTCGCCGAGCGCGTGATGCGCTACCTCGCCCGCCGCCTCGAGGCGCCCGCCGCGGCCATTTACCTGAGCGAGGACGGGCGCACGCTGCACCGTGCCGCGAGCTCCGCTCAGGGCGACGGCGACGGTGCGGCCGCGCGTGGAGCGAGTTTTCGCCTCGGCGAAGGGCTCGTCGGCGAGGCCGCGAAGAGCGGCACCGTCGCGGTCGTCAACGATCCGCCCCCGAACTACCTGCGCGTCGAATCCGGACTCGGCAGCGGCGCCCCGCGAGCGCTCGTGCTCGTGCCCTATACGCGGCTCGAACGCGCCGTGGCGGTCCTCGAGCTCGCGTTCTTCAAGCCGTTCTCGACGGCCGACCGCGAGCTCATCGACTCGTCGCGCGAGATGATTTCCATCGCGCTCGAGGTAGCCCGCTCGCGCGCGGCGTTGCGCAAGCTCCTCGACGAGACCCAGGCGCTGGCCGAGCGGCTGACTGCGCAAGAGGAAGAGCTACGCGCCAACAACGACGCGCTCTCGACGAAGCAGCGCGAGCTCGTCCACGCGAACGAAGAGCTCGAGGCGCAGCGGAGGGCGCTCAGCGACCAGAACGTCGAGCTCGAGGAAGCGCGCGAGCGCCTCGAACAAAAAGCGCAGGAGCTCACCCGGATGAGCTCGTACAAGTCCCAGTTCCTGGCGAACATGTCGCACGAGCTCAGGACGCCGCTCAACAGCATGCTGCTCTTGTCGCACCTGCTCGCCGAGAACGAGGCCGGTAACCTCACGCCGAAACAAGTCGAGCACAGCCGCACGATCCACTCGTCCGGCAAGGACCTGCTCGGGCTCATCAACCAGGTGCTCGACCTCGCCAAGATCGAAGCGGGCAAGCAAGACCTCACGGTCGAACCCGTCTCGCTCGCCGAGCTCGCCCGACAAGCCGAGCGCGTATTCCATCCACTCGCGACCGACAAAGGACTCGAGCTCGAGGTGACGCTCTCGTCCGACGCGCCCGAGTTCGTCGTCACCGATCGCAAGCGCCTCGAGCGAATCCTCGTGAACCTGCTCGGAAACGCCGTGAAGTTCACCGATCACGGCCGCGTCGCGCTCACGATCGGAAAACCCGCGCCGGGGGCGCGGCTCGAGCGGCGCGACCTCGATCGCGCCCGCTCGGTCGCGTTCGTCGTATCCGACAGCGGCATCGGCATCCCACCCGATGCCCGCACGAGGATCTTCGCGCCCTTCGAGCAGGTCGAGGCACGCTCCGATCGGCGGTACGGCGGGACGGGGCTCGGGTTGTCGATCGCCCGCGAGTCCGCCCAGCTGCTCGGCGGAGAGCTCACGCTGACGAGCGAGGAGGGTCGCGGCAGCACCTTCACTTGCACGCTGCCTTTCGAGCTCCGCGCTCCGCGCGCGCCTCGCGAACCGGACACCGCGGGCGGCTTCGACCTCGCGAGCGACGATCGCGACAAGCTCGCGCCGGGCGAACCGTACCTGCTCATCGTCGAGGACGACCCCGTCTTCGCCGACCAGCTGCTCGAAATCGTCCACGCGCGTCGCTTCAAGGCGCTCGTCGCGCGCACGGGCGACGAAGCCCTCGAGCTCGCGCGCAAGACTCGACCTTGCGGCATCGTGCTCGACGTGAAGCTACCGGACACCGACGGCTTCACGGTGATGGAGCGGCTGCGCCACGAACCCGCGACGCGAACCGTTCCCGTTCACTTCATTTCGGGCGTCGACGCACCCGAACGAGCGCTCGCCCTCGGAGCAGTCGGCTATCTCACGAAGCCCGCGAGCCGCAGCGAGCTCCTCGCGGTCGTGCAGTCCCTCCTGCGCACGGGGATGGACTCACCCGGCCGCGTCCTCGTCGTCGAGGACGACGCACTCGCCGGTGAGTCGCTGCTCGCGATGCTGCGCGCCGAAAACCTGCCGGCCCTCCACGTCCAGAGTGCGACGGCCGCACTCGAAGCGCTGAAAACCGAGCGCTTCGGCTGCATGGTGCTCGATCTCGGCCTCCCCGACATGGACGGCCTCGGCCTGCTCGAGAGCCTGCGCTCGAACGGCCGCACCGACACGCCTCCGGTGCTCGTCCATACCGGCCGCTCGCTCACCCGCGAGGAAACCCGGCGCATCGAGGCCTACGCCGAGGCCATCGTCCTCAAGGACGGCAACTCGTCGCCACGGCTGCTCGACGAGATTCGCCTGTTCGTTCAGCGTGTGCGCGACGAGCTGCCCGAGGACGCGCC
>DASUTR010000558.1:0-2941 GCA_036374535.1 Polyangiaceae bacterium | reverse complement strand
TGGCACTCTGGGCACGCCAGGGCTTCGCGGCTGCAGCCCCGAACCCCGTCGTCGTCGTCGACATTCGCTACCGTGCTCCGGCCGAGTGCCCGAGCGAGGAGTGGTTCTACGGCGACGTCCTCGGGCGTGTGCCGAGTGCTCGCCGCGCGACACCGAACGAGCGGGCGCGCCGCTTCGACGTGACCGTCGTCAGCGAGGAAGGTCGACATCGCGCCTCGCTCGAGTTCCTCGACGCCGAAGAGCGTCCCGTCGAGCGCGAGCTCGAAGCAGAAAGCTGCGCGGAAGTCGTCGCCGGCATCGCCGTGGTGACGGCGGTCGCGATCGATCCGCGGCTGGCCGACGTGGAGCGGCCCGCACCCGAGCCGGAGCCGGTACCGGCCGCGAAGGCCGCCAAAGCCGCCGAGCCGTCCCCGGTTCCGAGCGAGCCGGCTGCGAAGCGCCGCTCGTGGGGCTGGTCGCTGGGGGCGCACGCCGGAGCCGTGTCCGACATCGCTCCCGTATGGTCACCGAGCGTCGAAGTGTTTTCGCAGCTCGTTCCGAACGATGTCCCGCTCGCGGCGCGCCTCACGCTCGGCTACGCCGACAGCGGCGAGTTCGAACGCGACGGAGCGGAGCTTCGATTTTGGCTGTTCGAGGGGCGCGCCGAGCTTTGTCCGTTTCCACTCCGGCTCGCTCGCGGGCTGCGGCTTCTCCCGTGCGGTGGCGTCGAGCTCGGGGCGGTTCACGGCGAAGGCCGCGCGTCACCGCGCGTGGCCGAGCCGGCGGGAACGACGGGCGCTTGGCTCGCCGTCGGAGTCACGCCCGCCATCGAGCTCGACGTGGCGGGACCCTTCTTCCTCGAAGCGAAAGGCCTCGTCCGATTCCCGCTGCTCTCTCGGGAGTACGTGCTCGAGCGTCCGGAAACCGTTGCTCACGAGACTCCGGTGCTCGGCTTGGGCGCGTTTCTGGGCGCGGGGGCGCGGCTCACCGAGTAACGGTCCCGGACAAACCGGCCCGGCGGGTGAATTTCGCACCCGAACCTTTTTCGTGATCAAAACACCGATCGCGAGGCTCTAACCGGGGTGCTGCCTCGCGCCGATCCGCCCCCTTCCCAGCCAGAAGCGGCACCCGCGAATCTCGGGTTCTTAACGCTGTCGGGGGCGGCTCCCCAGTCCGCCGAGCGGGCTGCAGCCCTGGTTCGCGAGCACCTGCGTTTCGTGTGGCGGCTCGTGCGCCGCCTCGGTTTGCGGCCGAGCGATGCGGACGACGCGACGCAGCGCGTGCTCTTTACCGCGGTTCAGCGCATCGACGACATCGAACCCGGTTCCGAACGCGGCTTCCTCTACCGCACGGCCGTGCGCGTCGCGTTCAAGCTCCACACCTCCAAGGAACGGCAGCAAAAGCTCGAGGGTCTCGAAGCTGCATCGAGTCTGCCCGATCCGACGCCGACTCCCGAAGACCTCCTCGACCAGCAACGCGCCCGCGCGCTCCTCGATCACGTGCTCGAATCGATGCCGCTCGAGCTCAAGGCCGTCTTCGTGTTGTACGAGTTCGAGCGCCTGACGACGACCGAGATTGCCCACATGCTCGACATTCCCCGCGGCACGGCGGCGTCGCGGTTGCGCCGCGCGCGTGAGGAGTTCGACGAGCGTATCAAGCGCGTCGAGGCGCGGATGCGCTTTCCCGGGAGCAGGCGATGAGCGACCCCGCTCGCTTCGTCGATGAGCACCCGAGCGCGCTCGCCCGCTCGCTGCTCGCCGCCGGCGTGGACGACGAACCGCCGCCGGCGCTCTTCGAGCGCACGCTCGCCCCGCTCGGTCTCGGCGTCATGACCGCCGTCATTTCGCAAACGGCGCAGGCCACGACGACCGGCGCGGCGGCGACCACGGCGACCCTCGCGCCGCCTGCGGCCACGGCGGCCGGCGCGGGCCTGTTCGTCACCACGGTCAAATGGGTCGGAATAGCGGGGATCGGCGGCGGCTTGATCGCCGGAGGCGCAACGGCGCTCTCGACGCACGGCGCCGCAGGTTCGCCACCGCCCGCCGCGACGCAAGCCGCGCCCGTGGCCGCCGCCCGCGCGTTGTCACCGCCGGCTGCACTGCGCGCCCCGGGCGTTTTCGAACCTGCCTTGCGCGAGCACCCCAGCGAACCGGCCGCGTTCGAAGCGATTTCATCCCCGGCGGTCGTGACGCGGCGCTCTCCCGCCGGCCCGCGCTCGAGCGCCGCCGCCGAGGCAACCCGTCGAAGCGCGTTGCTCACCGAAGAAGCTCGGCTCATCGACGAAGCGCGCGAAGCCGTCGCAACGGGCGATGGCGCGCGGGCGCTCCGCGCGTTGCGCCTTCATCGTCAGAGGTTCGACAAGCCGCTGCTCTTGCCCGAAGCGCTCTTCTTGGAAATGCGAGCGCTCGCGGCGCGGGGCGATCCGACCGGCGCGAAGCGAGCGGCCGCGGAGCTCTTGCGCCGCTATCCGAACGGCACGCAGGCCGCCGCCGCTCGAAGGTACTTGCGCGCGGAGGCCCCGTGAAGCGACGGACCTTTTTCGTACACGCCCGTCCGAAGGCGCTCGCCGTCGGTCTTTTTTCGACGACGAGCGTCGCCTGCAGTCTCGGCACCTATTCCCTGGGCGTCGGTCCCGAGCGAGACGATCTCCAGACGAACGGAGGAACCTCGGGAAGCGCGAACGGCGGAGCCATGCCGGCGAGCGGCGGGAGCAATGGAAACGCGGGCGCAGGCGGAACTTCTGGCACGGACGGGACCGGAGCGAGCGCGACCGGCGGCTCGACGGGCGTGACGTTCGGCGTGCTCGGTCGCCTGAGCGGAAGCACCGCCGAGGGCATCGGCAACGGCAAGAGTTACGAGGCCTCGCTCAGCGCCGACGGCCGTTTCGTCGTCTACACGACGGAATCGACCAACTTCTTCTACATGGATACGAACGGTGTCCCCGACGTCCTCGTACAAGATC
>DASUTR010000557.1:0-24012 GCA_036374535.1 Polyangiaceae bacterium | reverse complement strand
CATCGTGTTCTCGTTCCTGTCAGCGGATTTTTTCGCCGAGCCGCTCCTCGACCGCCGCCTTCAACATCGCCCGCGCGCGATGAAGGCGACTCTTGACCGTGCCGTCCGGAAGCCCAGTGACCTCGCAAAGCTCTTCGTAGCTCAAATCCTCGACGTCGCGGAGCACGAGGACTTCTCGGACATCCGGGTCGATGGCGGCCATGCATTCCTGAACGATCCTTTCGATTTGGTAACCTTCGACCATGTGATCGGGGCGGCTCGTTTCGCCCACCGTGCCGCTTTTCTTCTCGTCGAGAGCGGTGCGCTCTGCCACGGGCTCGAGCTCTTCCTCGTCCGAGCTGTGGCGCCGGCCGAGGTACTTGATGCGGTTCTTGCAAAGATTGACGGCAATTCGATAAATCCAGGTGCCGAGCTTGGAATCGCCGCGAAAGGTGCCGATGGCCTTGAAGACCTGGACGAAGACTTCCTGAGCCATGTCCTCGGCCTCGTCACGGCGCCCGAGCATACGCAAGACGAGCCGATACACGCGTTGCTCGTAAGCCTGGACGAGCTCGTTGAAGGCGCGCTCGTCGTGGGCGACGAGCCGTTCGATGAACCGTTCTTCGCTTTTTTCGTCTTGGTCCAGTGCGTCCCAGCCCGGAAAGAGGTCTCCATCACGGTAGACCGGTCCGCCGAGAGGCGGGAAGGGCATGCGATCAGGACAGCCGGGAAGCTCGGAGGTTCCAAGACGCCCGAAGCGGCCGTGGCGTGTGCTTTCCTCCCCTCGGGGGCCTCGACGGCCACGGACTGCGCGAGCGCGACACGGCCGCGGGAAGCAAGGCGCCCGCGTCGCCGCGTGACACGCCAGTGGCCGCCACGACCGAGTTCGGCGGATCTCCCCACTTTTTTGTTCGGCACGCCGCGTGAATGTGCGGCGCTCGCCCATGCAAGCTAGAATCGACCCCGTCGTGACCGCGATGCGAGCCGATGCTCCCGGAGTCCTCGTGCGCTACGCCGTGCCGACTCGACACGAAGCGTGGGTTCTCCCGGAGGGAACCGTGCCCGAGTCCATGCCGCACGACGCCGTCGCGCACCGATTGAAGAACCTTCTCGAGCGTTGGGCGGCAGCGCTCGGCCGGCCGTGTGCCGTACCTCGCAACCTCGCCATCCGCTGGGACGCGGGGTCACCCAGGGTCGGGATCGATCCCGACGTTTGCTTTCTCGATCCGCCTCCGCCCGATGCGGACGAAGTCTCGAGTCTTTGTCTGTGGAAGCCCGGGCACGTTCCGCCGTCCCTTTGCTTCGAGATCGTGAGTCGCAACCACCCGCACAAGGACTACGCCGAAATTCAGGATCGGTATGCCTTCGTCGGCGCGCGGGAGCTCGCCGTCTTCGACCCGTTCCTCGCCGGTCCGCGGGCCTTCGGTGGACCGGTGCTCCTTCAGCTCTGGCGGCGCGATCGAAGCGGAACCTTGGAGCGCGTGCACGCGGGCGACGCTCCCGTCGCCTCGGAGGTCCTCGGCGCCTGGCTCTTGCCGACCCGGACGACGCTCGAGATATCGGACGATCGGGCGGGAGAGCGGCGCTGGCATACGGCCAACGAGCTGTTCGAGCTGAAGCAAGCCGAAGCGGCTCACGAACGCGCCGAAAAGGAGCGCGAACGCGCCGAGAAGGAGCGCGAACGCGCGGCGCGCCTCGAGCTCGAACGACAGCTCGCGGAGCTGCGCGCGAAGCGCGGGACCTGACTCCCGTCCGACGGGCGCGTACGTTGCATCGCTCGGGGGTGGGGACGGGCCGGGACGCGTCGGGCGGTGCTCCCGCCCTTGTCCCGAGCTAGAAGTTCCGGCGCATGGATTCGAACCATGATTCAGGGATTCAAAGTCCCTTGTCCTGCCTTTAGACGACGCCGGAAAGGAGGGGCACCCTATAGCAAAAAAGGGCCACGGGTACGACCTAGAGCAGATGCCTCGCCTTCACCTCGAGGTACGTATTGATGAGCGACGAGGTGAGGTCTTTTGGCCTTGCGTCGAGCACGAGAGCGCCGGCGCGGCGCAGATCGCTGATGAAGGTCTGCCGGAAGCGCCAGAGCTCGGCGGCGGCCCCTTTCGCGTAGAGCGCGCGCGGGTGAAGGTCGCTTGCCTCGAGCAGGGCGTCGAGGTCGAGATCGCGGAAGAGCACGATGAGCGGCAGGTGGCGCTTGACGAGCGCGCGCGTCCCGTCGAGCAGGGCGCGCACGACGGCGGAATCGACGACTTGGGTGAAGACGATGATGAGCGCGCGCTTGCGCTGCTCGAGCGCGACGGTCGAGAGCGCGCGCTGATAGTCGGATTCGACGAGCGCGGGGTGTAAATCGTACGCTGCGCGAATCAGGCGCTGCGTCGCGCCGCGGCCGCCCTGAGGCCGCACGTAGCGCTTTATGCGATCCGAGAAACCGACGAGCCCGACCTGATCGCCGGTGCGCGACGCGACGTGAGCGAGCATGAGCGAGGCGTTCAGCGCGTGATCGAACTGCGAGAGACCCTGGCTCTCGGCCGTCATCATGCGGCCGGCGTCGAGCGCGAAGAGCACGTTCTGGTTCGACTCGAGCTGGTACTCGCGCGCGACGAGCTTTTGCCGGCGCGCCGTCGCGCGCCAATCGATCGAGCGGAACTCGTCGTCTCTCGTGTACTCGCGCAGGCGCGAGAACTCGCTCTCGCCGCCGGGACGGCGCACGGCGCGCACGAACGCAAACTCGCGATTTTCCCGCGCGAAGAGCTCGTAGCCGCGCACTTGCTCGAAATCCGGATACACGCGCACCGGTTTCTTCGCGGAGAGCCGTGCCTGCCGTTTGAAGAGCGCGAGGATCGAAGGGTAGCGCACGAACAGATCGCCGAGCTCGAAGGCCCCGCGACCCGTGGGACGCACGTGGTACTCGACGACGGCGCTGCCGAACGGCTCGAGCTCGACACTCGCCGGCAAACCCTCGATCATCGCGCCCTCGAAGCCGTCGTCGGCGAGCTCCACGGCCAGCCGTCGCGAGGTGCGAGAGCGAACGATGGCGCGCACGCGGTGCGAGCGCCCGACGGCGAGGACGGCCGGACACTCGCGCTCGGCCGTGACGATGACGCGCCGCGAGAGCGCCGCGTCGAGCGCGCACAGCGCCGCGATCGTCACGTCGAATGCGACGAGCGGGCGCACGAGCTCGGGCGCCGCGAACAACCCGAGCGCGGCGAGCGCCGGGAGCGCGAGCAGAAGCACGAGCCAACGCGACGGGATCATGGCGGGTTCGAGCTTCGGCCCTCTACTCGACGCGCGGAACGGGAACCTCGCGCAGGATCGATTCGATGCACGCGTCGGGCGTGATGCCCTCGAGCTCGGCGTCGGGGTGCAGGAGCAACCGGTGCCTGAGCACGGGTGGACCGAACGCCTTCACGTCGTCCGGTGTCACGAAGTCCCGCCCTTCGCTCGCGGCGACGACGCGGGCGACGACCGTGAGCGCGAGCGACGCGCGCGGCGACGCTCCGAGGTAAACCGAGGGATGGCCACGCGTTCGGCCCACGATTTCCGTGATGTACTCGACGATGCTCGCCGCGACTCGAACCGTACGCAGGTGATCGCGCATGGCGCCGAGCTCGGCCGCGCCGGCCATACGACGTAGCCCCGCGCTCTCGAACGAGCGCGAGTCGAAGCCGTCCAAAAGCCCCTGCACGATGGCCCGCTCGGACTCGCGCGTTGGATGCGCCACGAGGAGCTTCAAGAGAAACCGGTCGAGCTGCGCCTCGGGCAGCGGGTACGTGCCTTGGGACTCGACGGGGTTCTGCGTCGCCATCACGAAGAAGGGATCGGGCAGCTTGCGCGACGCGCCGTCGGCGGTGACCGTGCCTTCCTGCATGGCTTCGAGCAGCGCCGACTGCGTCTTCGCGGGAGCGCGGTTGATCTCGTCGGCGAGCAAGAACTGCGTGAATACGGGGCCCGGCTGGAAGACGAACTGCGAGCGTTGCGCGTCGTACACGTTGCCGCCGGTGATATCGGTCGGCATGAGATCCGGCGTGAACTGGATGCGCTTGAAGTCGACGCCCACGACTGCGGCGAGCGAGCGCGCAAGCAGCGTCTTTCCGAGCCCCGGCACGCCCTCGACGAGCACGTGACCGCGCGCGAGGAGCGCGACCAGCACCTGCTCGACGATCTCTTGCTGGCCGACGATGACGCGCTCCACCTCGTCGCGCATGGCCTGGAAGAGTCGCTGAAAATCCGACGTGTTCACGATGTTCCTCCTGTTTTCTTCACGAGTCCCGAGAGTCTGCGCAGCACCGCGAGGTGTTCCGCCTCCGTCGCCGAATCGTGCGCTTGATCTTCGGCCGAGCGCACGGCGACGACGAGGCTCATCACCTCCGACTCGCTCACGCCGTGGCGCGCCGCGACGGCGCTCGCGAGATCGCTGAGCCGGCCGTGTTTCGTCGCCTGCAGGCGCACGCGCAGGCGTTCGAGCGCCCAGCCGCCGAAATTCACGAGCGCGAGGCGTGAGGCTCCGGCGCGCGCGTAGGCATCGCCGAGCGCGAGCGCGTGCTCGGCGAACGCGCGGCGCGTCACGCTGACCGGCTCGCGACGCGAACCGAACGGCGAGCCCTTGTAAAGCGAAAAGACGAGCCCGAGCGCGAGCACGTGCAAGAACCACGGCAAAAGACCCGAGCGCGACAACGACTCTGCAGGAAGCTCGCTGCCGCTCCCCGTCCAGTAGCCGATGAGCTCCACGGTCGTGCCGGGCGACGCGACGAGCGACACCGCGAGCGCGGCGTTGTCGAACGCCGCGAGGCTCGCGTTCGTCGCGAAGCGCCAATCCGAGACGGCGACGATGCGACCCATGCCTTGCTGCCACTGGGCCACGAAAGCCCCGTCGCCGCAGCGAGCCAGAACGCGGTCCATGCCCGTGTCGACGAACACGTACGCCGCCGGCAGGTGGAAGCGCGGTTTCGCTCCTTCCGGCAGCGCCCACGCGTTCGGTTCGAGCGTGATGCCGGAGCCGCACGCGGTGCGCTTTCCGGCCGAATGATAGCGACCGAAGAAGCTCGCGCCGCCGAGTAGCACGAGCGTGCCGCCGTTTTCCGTTACCCAATCGAGAAGCACCCGACGTTCGACGGGGTCGACGTCGTCGTCGAGCACGACGACGCGCTCGACCTCTGCGGCGATGTTCTCGACCTTCGCGAAGCGCCGGCGCACCTTCACGCCGCGCTCCGCGAGCGCCTCGCACAGCACCGAATAGCCGCTCGCGGTCGTTCCGCACGAGTTCACCGTATCTTCCCCCGGCGGCTGCTCGCCGCACCCGGGGAGCACGCCGAGTGTCGCGACGGCGAGCACGACGGCGCCGACGTGCACGAGCTTCGAGACGTGGGCGTGAAGGGCCGAGAACGCCTCCGGCGACGCGCTCCGCCCTCCGAATTCGACGGCTTCGACCTCGGCGGCGACGCGCCGGAGCTCGCGCGGGTCGAAGCCCTGGCGTCGCAGGCTTCTCACGTAGTCGCCGTTCGTGCGCGCGGGGTCGAGCTCGAGCCGCCCGCCGATCTCGAGATGGCGAAGGAGCGCGCGCAGCACGAGCGACATGGCGGCTTTGAGTGCTCCCGCCATGGCGAGCTCACGCGAGCGGACGAGGAGCTCTTCGGGCGAGCCCGGCGAGAGTACTCTGGGCATTGCTGCCACCGTCGCGCCGCCTGCGTCCGCGTCGTCGTCGAGCTTCGGCTCGCGGCGGCGACCCGCGAGCGCGGTGACGGCGGCGTAGAGCATTGCCCCGACACCGACCACGAGCAGCGCCCAGAACAGCGCCTGCATGATGCCGGCGAGAACGCTGCCGAAAGGCGAGACGTCCCAGCGCACCCGGTCTTCGCCGCCGTCGCTCGACCGACCCGTCTCGCGCTTTCGGGGGCCTCTCCGCTCGCTCGATTCACCTTGCTTTCCCGGAGCAGCGGCGGCGTCACCGGCTTTCGGCTTTTCGCACGCGCGCACGAACCCCGGGCAACGCTCGCGCGCCGATCCGGCGAGGTCGCAGAGCCGCCGTTCGTCCCCGTCGAGACGGTAGTCCTCCGACTTGCAAAACCCATCGCGGCGGTCGAGCGCACGCCCGAGCGCCGGCTCGAGCGCTTTCGGCTCTGCCAGCACCGTTTTCGGTGGCTCATGGGATTCGAGGAGCCCGGGCTCGTCGAGCACGTCCGGGTCGAGCCCTTGAGCGGACGCCGAACCTCCGAGGAAGATCCCGAGCGCGACGAGCGCGGTGCTCTGAAAGCGGACCCTCACGAGGCCGTCTCCTCACGTGCGCGGAGCGCCTGGAAGCGAAGCTGGATGTCCCAACCGTCCTGGCCGGCTCGGCCGTCGACGTACGCGAGCAATCGGGCCGTCACGACGACGGGTACGGCGCCGAGCACACCGAGCATCGCATACAGCGAGCCGCCGTCTTCGAGCAGGCTCCCGAACGGCGAGCCCACCGAGAGCAGGAAGGTGAAGACGGCCGCTCCAACCTGGTCGGCGAGCACCGCGGCCGTCGCGAAACCGACGAGGAGCGTCATGCCGAAATCGAGCATGGCGCGCCCGAGCGTGCTGCCGAGCCGGCGGCCGCGCCGTAGCGCAGCGCCGCCCTTGAGTCCTTCGAGCAGCACGACTTCGGCGATCAGCGTGCTTCCGGCGAAGCCGCGCGGGAACAGAATCACCGTGACGGCGTGGAGCGCGAAGACGAGCCGACTCGCGACGAGCGCGACGAGGTAGCGACCGAAGCTCGCGAAAAATCGGCGCGCGACGCGTTTCGACGACGCCTGGCTCGCGAACAGGAGCTCTCCGCCGAGCAACGTGAAGAACCCTTGCACGAGCACGATCCACGCCGCGAGCAAGAGCCACGTCGTCAGCCAGCCGAAATCGGCGACGCGGTGGAGCGCGTACAAAAGCACACCAGGCACGCCGAGCGTGCCGAGCCACAGCGTGAAGTACGAGCGAAAACTCCGGCGCACGAAGGCGAGCGCCAGGTCGCACGTTTCGAGCGCGGTTCGACGCCGGAGGGCGATGGACAAGGACAGCGGGTTCACGCGCCGTCTCCCGAAAACGACGCGGTCCGCTCGGGCCCGTCGTGGCGCCCGAGCCCCCGAGCGGCGAAGACCCAGAAGCCGAGCACGATCACGAGACTGACGGCCCCGAACGCGTACTTCGCGGGATACGGAGCGCTCGAGGGCGACCAGAACGCTTCGACGGCGGCGGCGATCAAGAGCTGGGCCGCAGCCCCGACGACGAGCGGCACGGTACCGAGCGCGGCGACGCGCAGCGAACCGAGCCGCGTGAGATTGCCCGTGGCGATCAGCGAGTAACCGAGACGCAGCCCCGCGGCGCCTGCGATCACGATGGCGCCGAGCTCGTAGGCGGAGTGGCCGCAAATGAACGCAAAGATGTTGCGACCGTAGCCGACGGCCGTGACGTGACCGACGACGGTGCCGGTCATGAGACCGTTGTACACGAGAAAGAAGATCGATCCGACGCCGTAGAGGATGCCCGTCGCGAAGCAGCGGAACGCGATGCCGACGTTGTTCATCACGTAGAAACCCGCCATGGCGGCGTTCGTCCCGCTCGCGCGTCCTTCCGACACGCTCTTCGAGTACATTTCCGCCATGTTCTCGAGCTGCGAGGGCGGCAACACGGCTTCGGCGAAGCGCGGCGAGAGCAACGTGCTCGCGAGGCCGAGCGCGAACGGGACGAAGAAGAGCAGCGCCGACGCCAGCATGAACGGCGCGCTCTCGCGCAGGCGGCGCGGAAAATCGCTGAGCAAGAGCCGGAGCCCGGTGCGCCAGCGTCTCGCGCCGTGACCGTAGAGCGCGGCGTGAGCGCGGGCCGCGAGCCCGTCGAGGTGGCCGAGCAGGTCCGTACCGAACCCCGCGGCACGCGCGGTCATGAGATCGCTGCAGACCTCGCGATAAAGCGCCGAGAGCCGCGAAAGCGCCGCTCCGTCGAGCCGATCGCGGACGAGCAGCAGATCGAGCTCGTTCCAGGCGGGGGTCCGCTGCACCACGAACGCGTCTCGCGATTTCACGCCGTGCTCCTGCGCGCGCGGTGATAGATGAGCGCGAGGAGCCGCGCCGCGTTGCGGTAGCCGAGTTGCATGCGCCGAGCGAACACGGGCGCGACGAGCTCGGCGAGCTCTTGCTCGCGCGAAGCGTTGAGCTCGGGTGAACGACGCAGGAAGAGCTCGATCGCCTCGAGCTCGTCCTGATTGACGAGCGGCTTCAGCGGGACCGCTTCGAGCTCGCGCGGCTCGACGGGAGGTTTGATCTCGACGGCGGGGAGTACGGGCGATCGCCGCTCGACGACGACCATCGTGGAGGCCGCGAGATCGCCGAGCCTGCGGAAGCGAGGATCGACGGCCGAGACCAACACTCCGAGCGCGTAGCCGAACGGCAGAAAATCGGCCGCTCGGAGCAGGTTGCGCAGCAGGCTCTCGGCGAACCCGATGGGAAGCCCGTCGCTCCGCACGACGCGCAGCTGGAGCACGCGTTTGCCGATGCTGCGACCGTTCATGAGCCGCTCGCAAAGGACGTAGTAGCCCCACTCGATGACGAACGCCGCGAGCAAGAGAAGCCCGACCCCGGCGCCCGAGACGTCCTCGAACACGCCCGTGACCCCCGCGACCATGGCGAAGACCATGAAGACGGCGCCCCGCACGAGCAGGTCGACGAAATACGCCGCTGCGCGCTGCGCGGGGCCGGCCAGACGAAACGAGAAGCGCACCCGCTCCGGCGTCTCGACGTCGATCGCGGTGTCGAGCGCTGGCATCACTCGGCGATGACGATCGTTCCGGCGACGCGATCGTGCAGCGTCTGCCGGCGCTCGCCCGCGAAGATGGCGAGGGAATCGGCAAGACCGATGCAGCTTCCGACGAAGGGTACGGCGCCCGCCGCGCCGAAAAGCCAGGTTCGGAGCAGCACTCCGTTCACGAAACCGGGTGCGGTTCCCGACTCGGCACGCACGATGCGCGTCTTGAGCCAGCGTTTCGCGAGGGACTGCCCCGTCTTGGCGACCATGTTCCACTGATAGGCCGCGAGCAGGAGCGGGCCGACGAAGACCAAGACGACGCTCGCGGGAAGGTCGTCGGATTCGCTCGTCTCGAGCGTGTCCCACGCGATCGCCATGAAGGCGATGAAGCCCGGAATGGCGGCGGCCGTGTACAACAGGTTGTCGAGGAACGCGCCGAGGAAGCGCTGGCCGTACGTCGCCAGGCCGAGCGTCTCGTAGCGAGCTCCCGCAAGCGCCACGTCCGCTTCCTCCGTCGGCGGTGCGAATGGATTGTGCGCGGGTCCCTCGCCCATGAGTCCAAGCTTCAGGAAATCACGCGCCCCGTGCGGGGTCAAATCCCGGAAGAAGCCGGCTACTTCTGCGTGCGCTCGTGGACGCGATCGGCGACGAAACGGACGGCGTCGGGCGGTGTTTCGGGGATGATGCCGTGACCGAGATTGAAGATGTGTCCGGGCTGCGTCCCGGCGCGCGCGAGCACGTCGTCGACCCGGCGCGCAAGCAGGGCGCGGGGCGCGAGCAGGTACAATGGATCGAGGTTGCCCTGTACGGCGACGGAGTCACCCAGACGCGCGCGCGCCTGGTCGAGCGGCGTGCGCCAATCGACGCCGATGACGCTGCCGCCCGCGTCGCGCTGGAGCTCGAGCAAGCTCCCCGTGTCGGTGCCGAAGTGGATCACCGGAACGCCCGCGCTCGCGACGCCGCCGAGCAGGCGCTTCACGTGCGGCAACACGAACTCGCGGTAGTCGTCCGGACCGAGGCAGCCCACCCACGAATCGAACAGCTGCACGGCCTGAGCGCCCGCCGTGATCTGCGCCCGCAGGTAGAGCGCCACGACGTCGGACAGCTTTTCGAGCAGCGCGCCGAAAGCGCCCGGCTGCTCGTACATGAAGCGCTTGACCTTCGAGAAGTTCGAGCTCTTCCCCCCCTCGATGAGGTAGCTCGCAAGCGTGAACGGCGCGCCGGCGAAGCCGATGAGCGGCGTCTTGCCGTCGAGCTCCGCGCGGATCAGGCGAATCGCCTGGAGTACGTGCGGCAGGCCCTCTTCCGGCTCGAACACGCGGAGCCCCTCGATGTCGGCCGCCGAACGGATGGGGTGGTGAATGACGGGACCCTCGCCGGCGGCGAACTCGAAGGGCGCGCCCATCGGCTCGAGCGGCAAAAGGATGTCGGCGAAGAGGATCGCAGCATCGACCGCGAACGCTTTCACGGGCTGAAGCGTCACGGCGAGCGCGAGCTCCGGCGTCCGGCAGATGTCGAGCAGCGTGTGGTTCTCGCGGATCGCGCGATACTCGGGCATGTAGCGCCCGGCTTGGCGCATGAACCAGACGGGCGTCGCGTCGACCGGTTCGCGGCGACAAGCGCGGAGAAATCGATCCCACATTTTTTGGTTCGCTTCGCGAAGAGTCCGCGGACTCTAGATTTTCGGGCTCGCACCCACCGGAGCGTGCGGCGCGGCTTCGCCCTTCTGGGCGCGTTCGTTCATTTCGTACTTCGACGGGCACTTGGCCATGATGTGCGACGCTTCGAAGTGACCCGAAGCATCGAGCGTGCCCTCGGCGGTGACCATCACGTCCATGCCCGGCATGTCGCGGAACGTGTCCGGGACGATGCATTGTGCGAAACGCACGGGTAGCTCCGTCCCGGCTTTCGAGAGCGTGAAGCGGTACTCGCAGGGTGAGTCGCGACGCATGAGGCTGCCGCGTTTCAGGGCGCCTTCGACGCGCACGGAGCGACCGGTGAGCTTGTCGCGCTCGCGCACGAGCTCGTCCACCTGACGCGCGTAGATGGTCGCGTCTTTCGCGCTCGTGAAGACGAGCGTGAGGATGCCGGCGCCGATGACGAGCAGCGCCACGAGGAGACCGAGGCTACCCTTCTTCGCGGGGCGAATCAGGGGCGCGGGTGCCGTGGGGGCAGGTTGCGCCTGGGCGACCGCTTCCGATTCACGGACGGCTGCCGCGAGCTCATCGTCAACGCGACTCATGGTCCCTACCTTAATGCGCTCCCGGCCGACGGTCCAGACGCAACTCGCGACGTGAGCCGACCGACCCGTTCAGCGAGGTCGTTAACGTGGGCGTCACCCTTCTATTCCCGAGTCGCTGGATCTTCCGAGCGTTCTTCATCTTTCTACTCGTGCTCTCGGAGCCGTCGCACGCACGCGCGAACGAGGGCCGCGTACCGCCGCCGCGCGACGAAATCGACGCGGGTCCGCCGCCGCTGCCTCGTGCCCCCGAGCGCGCGAGAAGACCTTTCGCGCTCGCCGCGGCCCTCGACGCGTCGCTGCCGGCGTGCGGACACGCGTTCCGTGGCTGTGGCACGCCTACCTTCGGCGCCGGAGGCGCGATCTTCCATCGACCGCTGCCCTACTTCGCGTTCGGCGCCGCGCTCGGGTTCGCGCGCGCGGCGCAGAGCCGCCTCGACCCGACGCTCGAACGAGAGCTCATCGCCGGCGGCGCGCTCGGCCGCGTGTACTTCTACGAAGAGGGCGCCTTCGACCCTTACCTCGAGCTCGAACTCGGGTACGCCTCGCTTCGCACGCTCGCGAGCACGGCGGGCGGCTTTCGAGAAAGTCGCGCGTTCGGGCCCATGGCGCGCGCCGGCGGCGGCATCGATTTCGTCGTCCTTCCCGGTCTCGCGCTCGGGGGAGCGCTCGGCTACCGACAGCTCGTCTTCGAAACGTGTGCTTCCCGAGCGTGTCGCGCCGGCGCGGGGCCGCTCGGCGGGACGGCGGGAGCGATCGTCCTCGGCGTGCGCGCGACGTTCGTCCTCGGGGCGCCGCTCTGAGCCCGCAAAATCGCGCTATCGTCTCCGGCGTGCAGCGCGACCCGTTCCACGTCGATCGCAAGCTCGCCGAAGCGGCGCGCGCGTGGCTCGCGTGGCGGCGCGCGCTTCGCCACGGCACCGGGAGCGATCACCGCTTCGAGCGGCTCGGCGCCTTCGCGTCGCGCGAGCTCGTGCTCGAGCTCGAAGCGGCGGGCGCGCGCGATCCGCTCGCACCGGCGCTCGCCGCCTGGGCCCGCCGGCTCCACTTCGAGCACGAAACGGCCGAGCTCGTCGCGCGGCGAGAACACGCGTACCGCGGCGAGCGCCACGCGATGAACGCCCCCGAGCCCGGTGAATTCTCGCTGCGCGAGCTCCTCGACGCCGCGCTCGCCGACGCCAAGGGCGCCCGCCGCGCGGCGCTCGACGCCCTCGTGCGCCACGCGCCCCACGCGGCCGAGCTCGAGCTCCGGCGCTGGGAGCTTCGCCTCGAGCTCGCGACCGCTCTCGGCGACGCGAAGGGCGAAACCAACCCGCTCGGTGCGCTCGACGCGCCGAAGCTCGCGGAAGCGTTCCTCGACGCGACCGCCGCACCGTTCGCGGAGCTCGGAGCGCGCGACCTCTCGAGCTTGCTCGCGCTCGGACTCGGGCGCGAGTCGTTCGCGTCGTGGCCGGGGCGGCTCACGGCGCGTTCGCTCGCGAGCCTGTTCGACGAAGCGAAGTGGCTCGAGCACGTTGCGCTCGACCTCGACGAGCTCCCGCGCCCGTTCGGAGCGTCGAGCTTCCTCCGCGGCCTCGCCGCGTTCGGTGCGGCGCTCGGCGCGTCGCTGACTCCCGTGAAGCTCCCGTTCGTCCTCGCGCGCGAGCCGTTCGACCTTCGCGGCGAGCGCCTCGGAGCGCTCTTCGCGCTCGTACCCTTCGGCGAGAGCTTCGCGCGGCGAAAGCTCGACGTGCCGCGGCAGCGCTACGCCGAGCACCGGCGGGTTCTCTCCCGAATCGCGCTCGTCGCGGCGCGAGCTCTGGCGCTACGCGTACTCTTGCGCGCTCCGGCGCTCGCGGGGTCGCGCGCGCTTAAGGAAGCGTATCCGGAGCTCGTCTTTCGCGCGCTCGCGGTCGAAGTCGCGCCGAGCGCGGCCGGCGTCCTGTTTCGCGCGCGTGTCTCGGATCCGGCGCGCTTCGTCGGTCTGCTCGCCGGCGCGGAAGAGCGCGCGCGGCTCGAGCGCGTTCACGACGAGGATTGGTATCGAAATCCGCGCGCCGTCACGGAGGTGCGCGAGACGGTGCGGCAAAGCGCAGCGGAGCCGCCATCGGCCGAAACGCTCGAGCGCGGCGCGCGTGAGCTCGCAGCGCTCGCCGAAAATGCCCTCTGAGCCGGCGTGCGCCGGCCCGAGAGCGTGATAAGCTCGAAAACGTGCGCAAGGCGATATTCGGCCTTGGCTGCTTCTTACTGATTGCTTGCGGCGCTGAAACGACGGGTTCCTCCTCGGAACCGGGTTCCGCAGCTACTTCCGGCGAAGAAGCAACCGGAGGCTCACCCGAAACCGGCGGCGACTCGAGCAACGGCGGTGACACCGACGTGGGCGGCTCGAGCTCGGGCGGCGTTCCGCAAGGCGGCCGCGCGAGCGGCGGCACCGGCGGCACGTCGGGCACGACGGGCGGTTCCAGCGGTAAAGGCAGCGGCGGCAGCGACGACGGCGAAGGTGGCCAAGCCGGAGCCTCGGGCGGTTCGGACGTCGCGGGCAACGCCGGAAACGCCGGCGGCGGAGCGCGAAGCCCCACGAGCGCCGTTTGTGATCCGGCTCTCGGCGAGCTCGAAGCGACGCCCTACCCCGATTGCGAGCCACGCGTCGCGGGCGACGCCTGCGAGCAATGCATCGAAGCGGAGTGCTGCGCCGAATCGAAGCTCTGTTACGGCTACGAGCCCGGCAACGTCTGCGGCTGGGGCGGCCCCACGACGGGAACTTACGCCGGCCTCAACGAAATCGACTGCTACGTCGCGTGCGTGCGCGACATCGTGATTCAAGGCGGCACGTACGGCGATTCGGCCGACTCGATTTGCGTTCCGGCGTGCACGACGCCCGCCTGCGGGCTCATCGGCAACGCCACGCAGGGTCTCGTGCTCTGCATGCGCGAGCATTGCGACGCTCCCTGTTTCTCACCGTAGCCGCGGACCGGGGGGATCGGGAGGAGCGGCTGTCCCAGCGGGAGTTCCGGGGCTGTCCCTTCGCGACTCGGAGCCCGGCGCTATTCTGAGCGCATGAGAGCCCCCTATTTCAGCATCGCCGTTCGCGCGACGCGGCCGGGCCGGCGCGTCGGGGCGGACGACGTGGTTTCGGCCGTCCTCGCCGAGATGAAGGCGGGCCGCTTGCCGGCGGGCGGCCGCCTGCCGCCGGTGCGCGCGCTCGAGCGACAGCTCGGGCTTTCGAAGAACACGGTGCAAGCGGCGTACGACGAGCTCGTCGCCCGCGGCGCGCTCGAAACGCGCGAGCGCGAGGGGGTCTTCGTGCGCGAGGCCGAGCGCGTCGAGCGCGTCGAGCCGACGGTACCGGTGCGAGCGAAGCCGCCCTTGCCCCCGTTCAGGCCCGTGCCGGCGCTGTTTCGTTCCGCTCCGCCGGAAGGAACGATCGCGCTCAGCACCGTGCTCATCGACCCCGACCTCCTGCCGCGCGAGCGCGTCGCGGATTGCGCGCGCTCCGTCCTGAGGACGCCGGGATGGAGCCCGCTCTACGACTATCAGGGCCATCCGCTCCTGCGCGAGCTCGTCGCGACGCGGCTCCGGCGCCGGGGCATCGACGTGCGCGCTTCCCAGGTCGTCACCACCGTGGGCTCTCAACAGGCGCTCGACATCGTGGCGCGCGCTCTCGACGTGCGCCGGGTCGGCCTCGAAAATCCGGTCTACGCGCACGCGCGCTTGCTGTTCGAAAGCCACGGGCACGCGCTCACGCCGCTCACGCTCGACCCGTTCGCCGGGCTTCCGCTCGACCGCTGGGAATCGGAGCTCGCGGCCTCGAAGCCCGGGCTCGTCTACGCCATCACGAGTTTCCAAAATCCCACGGGCTACTCGTACACGACGCACGAAATCGTGCGTTTGCTCGAGCTCTCGCAGAAGCTCGGCTTCGCGCTACTCGAAGACGATTGGGGCTCGGACATGCTCTCCGACAGCGAGGTCCGCCCCTCGCTGCGCGCGCTCGGCGGCGAGAACGTGCTCTACGTGAACAGCTTCACGAAGAAGCTCTTGCCGTCGCTGCGCAGCGGATTCATCGTCGCGCGCGAGGATCTCGTGCCGGCGCTCGTCGCTCAGAAACGCCTGACGACGCTCGGCACGCCCTGGCTCGAAGAGGCGACGCTCGCGGAGTTCTTGGACCGCGGCTATTTCGACACGCATCTCGCCGCGCTGAACGAGGCGCTCGACGCTCGCTACGTTCGCTGCGTCGAGACGTTGCGCGAGCTCATGCCCGAAGAAGCGCGCTGGACGATGCCGGGAGGCGGCCCGACGCTTTGGCTCGATTTTCCGCGCGCGCTCGACGTGGGGGCGCTTCGCAAAGCCGCGCTCGCTCGCGGCGTCTTCATCGAGGACGCTCGCGTGCAGTTTTTGGGCGAGCCGCACCTGAACGGTTTTCGTGTTAGCTACGCGTTCGTGCCCGAAGCCGACCTCCGGCGCGCTCTCGAAATCGTCGCCGTGGAGGCGAAGCGCCTGCTCGCGGGCGGCTCGCCATGATCGCGCACCACGGCGACTACCAGCTGTCGGACGAGCTCGCGCGAGTGGATTTCGCGAAAGTGACGGCGTGGCTCGCCGGAAGCTACTGGTCACCCGGGATCGAACGCGGTGAAGTGGAACGCGGCGCGCGTCATTCATCCCTCGTCGTCGGCGCGTACACGGCGGACGGCGCACAGGTCGGTTACGCCCGCGTCGCCTCCGATCGCACGCGGGTCGGCTTCTTCATGGACGTATTCGTCGACGAAGCGCACCGAAAGCGCGGGCTCGGACGAGCGCTGGTCGGCTTCGCGATGCAGCATCCGGAACATCGTCCGGTGTACATCTGGCTTCTCGCGACGGACGACGCCCACGGCGTCTACGCCGCGCTCGGCTTCGGCCCGCATCCGAACCCGTCTCGGATCATGCTGCTGAAGAAGCCCTGGCCTCGTCCGATCGACGGCTGATCAGCCGACGGGCTCGAGCATCACGACCGAGTAGCCGATTGCCGCTTCCTTGCGCGCGAGGTTCGCGTACGAATGCCTCTGATCGCCGCGGAACACGATGACGTCCCCCGGCAAGACGCGATAACTCTCCCCCGAGGCGACGAGCTCGATTTCACCGACCTCGCACGTCAGATACTCGCGGGTTCCGGGCGTGTGCGGAATGCCCACGAGCCGCTCTCCGGGCGGGATGTGAATGCGCTCGAGCAGCATGCCCGGTACGTTGTCGGGCAAGAGCGTGCTCACGGTGACGGCACCGCGCAAACGTGACGGCAGCGAGCTTTTCGGATAGTGGCGCGCTTCGGCGCGGGGCTTGGCCACGAGCTCTTCGAGCGAAACCTGAAGCGCGACGGCGACGCGATGCAGCACCGCGAGCGTCGGGTTCGCTCCGCCCGATTCGATGTTCGCCCAGGTGGCGCGGGGGAGCTTCGAGATGCGGGCCATCTGTTGTTGCGTGAGCCCGCGCGCCTGGCGCAGCTGCCGCACGTTCCCCGCGAGTCGCGCGGCGAGGTCGTCGCTCATTTCCAAGACGATAGCTTCGTTCCAATGCGTTGTCACCCGTTCCAACGAAGCCGTCAGGCGGACCCAGGTTCTCGACATGTCGATTCGAAACCACGCTGCTCTCGTCACCGGAGCGAGCCGCGGGCTCGGCGCGGCGCTCGCTCGCGAGCTCGCGCGCCGGGGCGCCCGGGTCGTCCTCGTCGCACGCCACGGAGACCCGCTCGAGGCGGTCGCGCGATCCATCCGTGAATCCGGGGGGGAGGCGCACGCGCTCGTCGCCGACGTCGCGGACAAGCACGCCGTCTACCCGCTCGCCGGGACCGCCGCCGAGCTCGTCGGCCCCGTCGATCTCCTGATTCACAACGCGAGTGAGCTCGGACCGACGCCGCTTCGGCTGCTGCTCGACACGGAATGCGAGGATCTCGAACGGGTGCTCGCCGTCAACCTCGTCGGACCCTTTCGCTTGACGAAGGCGCTCGCGGGCTCGATGGCGCTCCGCGGCCGCGGCACGATCGTGCACGTGAGCTCCGACGCGAGCGTGAACGCCTATCCCACGTGGGGCGCCTATTCGGCGTCGAAGGCCGCGCTCGATCACCTGGGCCGAGTGCTCGCAGCCGAGCTCGCTCCGCACGGCGTGCGCGTGCTCGCCGTCGATCCGGGCGACATGAACACCGCGATGCACGCGGCGGCCGTCCCCGACGCGGATCTCGCGTCGCTCGCCGATCCCGACGACGTCGCGAGGCGCATCGTTCGGCTCCTCGAGAGCGCGCGCGTGCCGAGCGGAAGCCGCGTCCTGGCCCGAGCGTGGGAGAGCGCGTCGTGACGGGAGCCGCCGCAGCCGTTCCGAGCTTTCTACCGGCCCGCGCGCCGCGTGCTCCGCTGAGTGAGCGGCTGCTCCACGTGGATCCGCGCGCGCGGAGCTTCGCCGATCGGCGTCTCGCGGACCTGCCGTCACTCCTTCGCGGAGGCGACCTCGTCGTCGTCAACGACGCCGCGACGCTCCCCGCCTCCCTGCGGATGACGAGCCACGACGCCGAGCTGCGCCTGCTCGCGCGCGCGGGCGACGGCACGTTTCGCGCGGTGGCGTTCGGACCCGGAGACTTCCGCTCGCGTACGGAGGAGCGCGCGCCACCGCCGCGCTTCTCGCCGGACAGCGTGCTCGCCTTCGGTGAGCTCCGCGCGCGCGTCGTCGCCGTCGATCCGGAGGAGGCCCGACTGCTTTTCGTGCGCTTCGATCGCGACGGACGCGAGCTCTTCGAGGCGCTCTATCGCGTGGGCCGCGTCGTGCAGTACGCGTACGTCGAGCGGCCGCTCGAGCTCTGGGAGGTGCAGAATCGTTACGCGTCCCGCCCGTGGGCCTTCGAGCCGCCGTCGGCGGGGCGACCTCTCACGTTCGGCCTGCTCGGCGAGCTCCGCTCGCGCGGCGTCGCGCTTGCCTCGCTCACGCACGCTGCGGGCCTCTCTTCCACGGGTTCCGCGTCGCTCGATCGCCGGCTACCGCTCGAGGAAACGAGCGACATCCCCGACTTTACCGTGAGCGCGATCGAACGGGCGAAGGCGCGCGGCGGACGCGTCGTCGCCGTCGGGACGACCGTGGTGCGCGCACTCGAGGGGCGCGCGCTCGACGCACCGCGCCTTTCCGCTGGCAGAAACGAGACGTCGCTCGTGATCGGTCCGGGCTTTCCGCGCCGCGTCGTCGACGGCGTGCTCACGGGTTTGCACGACGCGAGCACGAGCCACTTCGCGCTGCTCGGGGCGTTCGCGGAGCGATCTGCGCTCGTGCCGGCGCTCGAGCACGCCGCGCACGCGGGGTACCTCGAGCACGAGTTCGGCGACTCGTGTCTCGTGCTCGCGTCATCGTTTCCGGCGTAGCCCGGTCGAGACGCTCGGTGTAACTTCCCGCGTCGATGAGTCTTCGAAACGCCGAACGGACCGTCAGAACGCTGCTCCTTCGCCGTGCGCTTCCGGCAGCCGCGCTGCTGCTCGCACCACTCGGGTGCATCAAGCGCGAGTGCGTCTGTCCGGGCGAGGCCGGCGTTGCCGAGAGCGGGATTCCGGGCGCTCCGCTGCCGAAGGGCGTCATGCTGCTCGCGCCGCAGGGCACGCTCGCGTTCGAGCTCCACGGCGCGAAAGAGAAGGTGAATCTCGCGCCGGTCGTCGTGCAGGGGCAACCCTTCGAACAGGCTCTGCGCGCCGAGATCAAGGAAAGCGGCGGCTCGGAATGGTCCGTGCAAATACAGGCGAAGACGGTCGCCGCCGTGAAGAAGGGCGACCTGTTGCACGCGACGTTCTACGTCCGCAGCATCGCGCCTCAGGAGAACGGCGTCGCCGAGACGTCGTTCGTGTTCGAGCGCTCGGCCGAGCCGTACACGAAGTCGGTGACGTACCCGGTGCGCATCACGCCCGAGTGGCGCAAGGTCGCCGTGCGTTTCACGGCCGGCGAGACGTACGCGCCGGGCGAAGCGCACATGATCTTCCGTCTCGGCTACGAGCCCGAAACGATCGAGCTCGGCGGCGTCTCGGTCGTGAACTACGAGAAAAAGGTCGCCTTCGCGGCGCTGCCGACGACCGAAGGCGCCGACCGCAAGATCATGAACGCCCCTCTACCGAAGGAACCACCGCTACCGATCGTCGCCGGCGGCGATCTTCGCTTCGAGGTCACGCCGAGCAAGGTCGTTCGACCCATCAGCCCGTACGTTTACGGCATCAACGCGCAACGCGCCGCGGACACGGGCACCACCGTGCGCCGTCTCGGCGGCAACCGCGGCACCGTCTACAATTGGGAGCTCAACGCCTCGAGCGCGGGGAACGACTGGCAGCACCTGAACGACGACTGGCCCTGCTCGAACATGGGCTACACGAACTGCGACAAACCCGGCATGCAGTACGTGGACTTCG
The DNA here is from genome assembly GCA_036374535.1 of Polyangiaceae bacterium. Taxonomy (GTDB): domain Bacteria; phylum Myxococcota_A; class Polyangia; order Polyangiales; family Polyangiaceae; genus PMG-095. The sequence continues at coordinate 4,665 of DASUTR010000557.1, read as the reverse complement.
CCCTCGAAAGCAAGACGTCGGGAGCGGAAGCCGTCGTCGAAGTACCGATGATCGACTGGGTCGCCGCCGACAAGAAGGGCCCCGTCGCCGAGAACGAGAAGGCCCCGAGCAAGCGCTTCGTGCGCTCTTACCCGAAAAAGAAAGGCCCCTATACCGACAAGCCCGACCTCTCGGACAACGCCGTCTACCAGGACGAGTTCGTGAACTTCGTCGTGTCGAAGCTCGGCAGGGCCGACAAGGGCGGCGCCAAGTTCTACTCGCTCGACAACGAGCCGGCGCTCTGGAAATCCACGCACCCGCGTGTCCACCCCGAGCCGACGACGTACAAGGAGATCGTGCAGCGCACCGAAGCGCTCGCGACGCAGATCACGACCATCGACCCGAGCGCCTTCGTGCTCGGCGGCGTGATGTTCGGCTGGTCGGAGTTCATGTCGCTCACGAGTGCTCCGGACGCCAAAGAGTTTTCGCAGTACCCGACGTACGTCGAGTACTGGCTCGCGTCGATGGCGGCGCTCGAGAAGAAGCACGGGCGGCGTCTCGTCCACGCGCTCGACGTGCACTGGTATCCCGAATCGCGCGGGACGAAGCGCATCACCGAGCCCGACACGTCGCGGAAGACCATCGAAGCGCGCCTCCAGGCACCCCGCAGCTTCTGGGACCCGACGTATCAGGAGAAGAGCTGGATCACCGATCAGTGGAAAAAGCCCATTCGGCTCGTGCCCTGGCTGCTCGAGCTCATCGCCGAGCGCTATCCGGGAACGAAGCTCGCGATGACCGAGTACAACTTCGGCGCGGGTGATCACGTCTCGGGCGGCCTCGCTCAGGTCGACGTGCTCGGAATCCTCGGGCGCGAAGGCGCATACCTCGCGAACTATTGGGGCAGCGGCGCCGGCGTCGGGGAGCTTCCGAAGTACGTCGCCGCAGCGTTTCGCCTATATCGGAACTACGACGGGAAAGGCGGCAAGTTCGGCGATACCGCCGTCAGCGCGTCGACGCCGGACAATTCGAAAGCGTCGGTCTTCGCCGCGACCGACTCGAAGAACCCCGGTGTGCTCACGATCGTCGTCATCAACAAGACGCAGGACAAACGCTACAAAGCGAAGCTCGCGCTCGGCGGGGCCGCCTGCACGAAGCCGCAAGCTTTCGTGCTCGACGCCTCGAGCCCGAAGATCCAGGGACCGAGGCCCGCGGCGATCGAACAGGGCGAGCTCAGCTACGAGCTCGAGCCCCTCAGCGCGGCGCTGTTCCTCTGCGGCAAGGGCTAGCCGGCGCCCCGCGCGGGCTAAGCCCGGAAATCGGCGCGCGAAATGGTTTCGACCCCCCACTCTGGTCGGAGTGGGGGGCCGGTGATGCAGTATGGGTCGACGCTGACGCTTCAGGTCGGTCGCTGAGGATTCGACGCATCGTGACGTGCATCGTTTCCAGCGTTGAACCGGACTGCGAAAGCTTCGACGACTGCGTTCACGCCCGAAAAGAGAGCAAGAGGGGTGCCAAACCGGTGCGGGCGCGACGGCCGTCCAAGGCGGCCTAGGCCCGCGAGGAGCGCCGGAAGGGACCTATTGGCTGCGGCACCCCCGCCCCGGTGCAGCAGCGTGCCCCGCGAATCACGGGTTCAAAAGGCGTCACCGGGCCCCGGCGTGAGACCGGTCGAGTCGAGGTGATACGTGAAACCCAAGATGATTGCCGTCGCGACGTCGCCCGAGACGACGCGGCGCACCGCAACGTCGACGTCGAACGTGCGATCGATATAGCCGAGGCCGCCCGAGAGCGAGTGGCTTGACGCTCCCTCGTCGAAGCGATAACCGAAGCGGGCGCTCACGCGATCGGCGAAGAGCGCTTCGACGCCGCCCATCATGCGCATCGTCGTCTCTTGCCATGTGACGAAGTCGCCGACGACGTCCGCTTCGACGCTGAAGTCGCCGATCGCGACACCCGCGCCTCCGGCGACGCTCACCGGCTGGTACGAGTGATTGGGCGCCGTGAGGTTGTTGCCGACGATCGAAAGCGCGAGCTCCGGGGTCGGCTTGAGCGTGACCCCTGCGTCGAACGAGACTTCGTTCAGGATCTTTTCGTTCTCGAGCCCGCTCGACGCGAGGCTCCGGCCGAGCGGCCCCTGACCGTCTTCGCTGAGCGAAATGTATCGACCGCCGGCGCCGATGAAGAACTGCTCCGAGATCGGGTAGGCGAGCGCGAACCGCACATCCGTCCAGCGCCGGGCGATGCCGTCGAGGTCCTGTAAGTTGAACGTGCCGCCGACGCCGCCGGCAACCATCGCGTTCGACACCACCGAATCCACCGCAGCGGCGCCGTAGCTCTGGCGCCCCGCTTCCGGCCAAATCTGGGCCAAAGCACCGATGTGATAAACCCGCGCCACGGCGAGGTTCGCGGGGTTCACGAAGAGCGCGTGGATCGAATTCGAGAACGCGCGGACCGCGCCGCCGGTCCCCGCGATGCGCGGCGTTTCGATCTCATTGTAGTTGTACCCTATCTCGGGTGCGAGTTCGCTCGGCTCGTCTTGAGCGTGCGCGGGACGCGCGAACGCGAGGACACACGCGCACGAAACAATCGCAACGACAACGTCGAGCCGACGAACGAACGCAGCGCGCACACGAAGGGCAAGGGGCGCTCCGCTCGATCGCTTCATCGACACTTTTGCACCGCTCGGAACCGGTTACCTTCGCTTGCACCGTCGGGACAAGAAAAGAGCGTCGCTAAAGTACGGCCGTTCGGCCAGAGCGCCACTCGAACCGGCAACCCTCGTCCAAATTTTCGGCGCGCACCTCTTGACTCCGAGAACGTCGGATCTTGATGCGGTACGCGCGACGCATCGCGCGCGCGGCATCGAATTGATGACTGACTCTGCGAACTTACTGATCGCGTGACGATGACGCTCGCGACAAACTCTCCTCGCACGATCGAGAGCGTGATCAAGATCCCGCGTCATTGCCGCGGAATGGTCGAAAGCGTGACGCAAAGCATTGAACTTCGATCGAGGTCGGTGGTAGGCGCGGGGTGTGAACGTCGACGAGACCCGCCCCGGTTCTCGCCGGCGCCGCCCGCTCCCACGGGACGCCTGGCCGGTCCGGCCCGAGTGACCCGATGGCGCGGAATTCGTGGCGTGAAGTTAGACTTCCACAGGCCTGTGGACAAGATGGGGACAGCCCAGAGTGACCGGCAGCATCCATGAGATGACCCCAGCAACCGGCAAGGCCGCAGAAGCCTTCCGGCAGGCGATCGAGGACACTCGGCGGCGCTCGCCGAGCTCCTTCGACCAGTGGTTCAGCGGCGTTCAGCTCGACGGCATCGACGAGCGCGTGCTCACCTTGGCGGCGCGCGACGAGTTCGTGCGTGACTGGGTGCGAGAGCACTTCCTTCCCGACTTGCTCGACACGTTCCGGCGCTTCCTCGGTGACGCGGGCGCCCCGAGTCTCGAGGTGCGCTGGCGCATCGCGAGCGAGCTTGCGGCCCCGGTCAGCGAATCGCGGCGTCCGCCCGCGCCGGTGCGCCCGTCGGAACCGCCGCCTTCGGCCAAGGCGCGGATTTCGGTCGCGCCCCGCTCCCAGCTCGCGGAGGCGTTGAACCCGAAGCACACCTTCAAGAACTTCGTCGTCGGTCCGTCGAACGAGCTCGCCTACGCCGCCGCCCTCGCGTCGGCCGGGGGCGGAAGGCCTCGCTATAACCCCCTCTTCATTGCGGGCGGCACCGGGCTCGGCAAGACGCACCTCATGCACGCCATCGCGCACAAGGTGCTCGAAGAGCGCCCCGAGACGCGCATCGTCTACGTCTCGGCCGAGCACTTCACGAACGCGTTCATCGAAGCGCTGCAGCACCACAAGATGGATCAGTTTCGCGCGCGCTACCGGGCGCAGTGCGACCTCTTGCTCGTCGACGACATCCAGTTTCTCGCGGGCCGCGAGCAGACGCAGGAAGAGTTCTTTCACACGTTCAACGCCCTTCACGACGCCGATCGCCCGATCGTCGTGACGAGCGACAAGTACCCGCAGCAGCTCCAGCGTATGCCGGAGCGGCTGGTGTCGCGCTTCGGCTCGGGGCTCGTGGCCGACATTCAAACGCCGCAGCTCGAGACGCGCGTCGCCATCGTGCGCAAGAAGGCGGAGCTCGAGGGTATCGCGCTCTCGGACGAGGTCGCCGTGCTCATCGCGCAGGGCGTGCAGTCGAACGTGCGGGAGCTCGAGGGTGCCCTCATCCGCCTCGCCGCCAAGGCTTCCCTCACGGGTCGCGCCATCGACTTCGAGTTCGTGCAGGGCGAAATGGCGCTGGTTTCTCCGCGCGCTCCCGACGTGATGAGCGTCGAGGACATCCAGCGCGCGGTTTGTACGCACTTTCGGCTCTCGAACTCCGAGCTCTTGTCGAAGGATCGCCACAAGAGCGTCGCCTTCGCGCGGCAGGTCGCCATGTACCTCTGCCGCCAGCGGTTGAAGTGCAGCTTCCCCGAGCTCGGCCGCGCCTTCGGCAACCGCGATCACACGACGGTAATGAGCGCCGTTCGCCGAGTCGAAGCGCTTCGGGCCCGTGACCCGCAAGTGAACGCCCACCTCGAAGCCATCGAGCAGAAGCTCGCGTCGTCCGAAGACTGACGGGACGCCGCGCCATGCGCGTACTTCTGACGGGCGGCCACGGTTTCATCGGCTCGCGCGTCACGCG
>DASUTR010000556.1:0-2656 GCA_036374535.1 Polyangiaceae bacterium | reverse complement strand
CTCGTGCTCTTGAACCCCGCGCCACCCTTCGCTCCCGAACACCGAGAGCAGTTCGGGAAAGAGATGACCTCGCGGCGAACGCCGGCAGACGCCGATGAGATTGAGCGCATCAAGGCGTCCTCCGAGTACGAGGCGGGTGACGTCGCCGCCGTCGAGCGCTACTACCAGCTGCTCTACGTCCCGTTCTTCAATGATCGGCAGGTCGCTCTGAGCACGCAGTACCGGCTCACTGAGAGCAGATCGAAGAACCGCGACACCGCACAACGGCTGTTCGCCGACTTCGGCGAGCACGCATTGCCTATGAAGCTCGGCAGCATTGCGTGCCCGACCCTGGTCATCCATTGCGAGCACGATCCCGTGCCCGTTGCGTCATCTGCGGCGATCGCCGATGCGATCCCACAGGGCGAGCTCGTTGTCATTCCCGGCTCGAGCCACTACGGATTCCTCGAAAGCCCGGAGACCGTCGCGGCCGCCGTCGAGACGTTTCTCGTCGCTCACGCTTCCTAGCGGAGCCCCGAGCATCCTCTCGGTGGCCGGGCTTCAGTTGGCCGAGGAGGAGGACGGCCCAGGGGAGGATTCCTCCGGTGTGCGAGCGTGCAGGAATGTCCCTTGAACGCTCGGACACCACAAACAGTCGAAGATACGCAAGCCCAGCCTCCGCGCTTGGGTCGAGGAGCGGGAGCTCGAGGCGGGCTCGCGGAACTAGGCGATCACGAGCGATGGGCTCCTTCCTGTAAGGAGCCCATCGCATCTTCCGTTCTCACCGGACGTACGTCAGCCCGAGCGCCGATCGGCAAGGCGGATCAACCGGCCAAACGGACCTGGACGAGCCGATAGCCCGCAACTCCGCCCAGACCGGGGTCGCCCGGCTTTGACGCCTTGACGAAGAACTGCACGTTGAAGCCGTTCCGCGGCTGCGGGAACGCCTGGTTCGGCACGAGCGTCAGTGTCACGAAGCCGTCACCGCCCGTCGGGGCCGTTTGACCCGTGACGACGCGGGGAGTCGCCCGCATGAACACGTTCGCACCGCTGACCGGACGCCCACCCCGAGCTGTGATCCGAACGCGCACGACGATCGGCGCCGTGCTGCTCGTCACGGGGTTCGGCATGAACTGCACCGACGCGACTACCAAGCGGTCGCCGGCTGCCTGAAGCTGCGACACCGGCAGTGTTCCGGTGGGGTTCGGCGGAGGCGGTGGAGGCTGATTCGTACCGACGACGCCCGTCGGGTTCGAGATCGCCGAGGTCGAGCCGCGGTCGTTCCGCGCGATGACGCGGACGCGGATCGTACGACCCGTGTCGGAATCGCGAACCTCGTAGCTCGTGTCATTGGCACCCTGGATCTCACTGCAGTTGTCGCCTTTGGCGTTGCAGCGAAGCCAGACGTACGAGTACGTGATGGGCGTGTCGCCTGCCCACTGCCCGCGATTCGCGTCGAGCCTGTTGCCGACACGAGCCGTCCCGGTGATGGACGGTTCGGTGGTGTTCACAGGTTTGGCAGCGGTGACGATGTTCGTCGGGTTCGACGTCGCGGTGTCCTGACCGTCGTCGTTACGTCCGATGACCTGCGAGCGGATACGGAACCCAGCGTCTGCCTGTCGAAGCGTGTACGACGCGTTGTCGGCGTTCGTGATCCGGCGACAGTCGGACGCATCGGCTGCGCCGCGACCCTCGCACCGGTACCACCGGTACTCGTAGGTGATCGGCTCCGTACCGGTCCACGTGCCGCGCGTCGAGCGTAAGACCTGGCCGACCCGTGTCGTGCCCGAAACGCTGGGCTCCGTCACGTTGTTCGGCGCGATGCTTGGTGCGGCGACCGAGGAACTCACAAGGAGCGTGGCAAACGCCGCAAGCGCGGTGAGAGTCACGGCTGCGCCTGCGAAGACGTTGACGTTCAGGATTTGACGTCGCATCTACTGCCTCCAGTATTTCGGGTGCCGAAGTATTTCCCGTCCGGACGTACCCGAAACCTGCCCATACAGGCCGTTTACATCGATAGGCGAAGAACTACTCGTCGGCTAGCAGTTCGATGGCCGTGCCTGCGAGGACGCGACGCTCGTCGGCGAGCTCGCGGAAGGCATTCCTCAGCCGACGGCGACCTTCAGCGGTAGTGCGTACTTGTGTGACTCGGCCGTCGTGAGCAGAGTCGACACGCTCGACGAGCCCGGCGCTCTCAGCGCGATCGAGGAGTTCGGTCATCGAGCTTGGGACGAGGTTGAGCGTCTCCGCCAACTCTCCCACTCGCATCTCCGTCCGTGGCGGCGAGGACTCGAGGATTAGCAAGAGCAAATACTGACGGGACGTTAGGCCCGCCGAACGAGCCACCCGGTCTGTGACGGAGTGGAATCGACGTAGAGCAAGCCGAAAATCTGCGGCCCGGCTCATGGCCCGCCTCAGGGACGTATCGGCGCGCACGGTGGGATCGTAGGTTCTGGGCGGCTCGGTGGTTGCTATCGAGGCACTCTCGGGCACGCCAGCGCCCCACTCGCAGTGTCTGGAGCCACTGCTCGATTTCTGATTCGTGGAAATGCACAGCGCGGCCAAGCTTGTAGCCGGGCAGCCGGCCAGCCTCGAACCAGTCGAGCACGGTCGACGTCGAGAGCGCGAAGTGCTCGGCGAACTCGGCAGCCGTGAGGAGCCGATCGCTCACGGATAC
>DASUTR010000555.1:0-3297 GCA_036374535.1 Polyangiaceae bacterium | reverse complement strand
CAACGATCTCTATCGTCGCGTCATCAACCGCAACAACCGTCTGAAGCGCCTCCTCGAGCTCAACGCGCCCGAGATCATCATCCGCAACGAGCGGCGCATGCTGCAAGAAGCGGTGGATGCCCTCTTCGACAACGGCCGCCGCGGCAAGACCATCACCGGTCCCAACAAGCGCCCGCTGAAGAGCCTCTCCGACATGCTGAAGGGCAAGCAGGGACGGTTCCGCCAGAACCTGCTCGGCAAGCGCGTGGACTACTCGGGCCGCTCGGTCATCGTCGTCGGCCCCACGCTGAAGCTCCACCAGTGCGGTCTTCCGAAGAAGATGGCGCTCGAGCTCTTCAAGCCGTTCATCTACAACAAGCTCGAAGAGCGCGGCTACGTCAACACCATCAAGAGCGCGAAGAAGATGGTGGAAAAGGAGCGTCCCGAGGTGTGGGACATCCTGGATGAGGTCATCAGTGAACATCCAGTGCTCCTCAATCGCGCGCCGACCTTGCATCGACTCGGAATCCAAGCCTTCGAGCCGGTGCTGATCGAGGGCAAGGCGATCCAGCTCCATCCGCTCGTCTGCGTGGCGTTCAACGCCGACTTCGACGGCGACCAGATGGCCGTCCACGTACCGCTCTCGATCGAAGCGCAGATGGAAGCGCGCGTGCTCATGATGAGCACGAACAACATCCTCTCGCCTGCGAGCGGTCGCCCCATCATCAACCCGACGCAGGACATCGTGCTCGGGCTCTATTACGCGACGCGCCTGCGCCGGTACGCGACGGGCTCGTTCCGCGAGAGCAGCCTCACGTTCGACGAGAAGACCAAGCAGGTCGAAGGCTACCTGCGCGGAGTGTTCTCGTCGCCGGACGAGGTGCGCATGGCCTACGACAACGGCGTGGTCGATCTCCACGCCGGCATCAAGGTCCGCATCAAGGACATCGACGATAGCGGAAACGACCTCGAGCACATCGTGTCGACGACGGTCGGCCGCGTGCTCATCAGCGACGTGTTGCCGCCCGACGTCCCGTTCGAGGCCGTCAACAAGGTGATGAACAAGAAGGCGCTGAGCCAGCTCATCGACATTTGCTACCGCAAGCACAAGAACAAAGAGACGGTCCTGCTGGCCGATCGCCTCCGCACCCTCGGGTTCAGCTTCGCTACGTCCGCGGGCGTTTCCGTCTGCATGGATGACATGGTCATTCCGGACAAGAAGAAGCCGCTCGTCGATCACGCTCAGGCCGAGCTCGAGCGCGTCGTCGACCAGTACCAGGAAGGACTCATCACCGACGGTGAGCGCTACAACAAGGTCGTCGACATCTGGGCCGGCGTCGCCGATCGCGTCGCCGAAGAGATGATGACGGGTATCTCCAAGGAAACCGTCAAGGATCCGGAGACGAACCAGACCGCGGAAGAGTCGAGCTTCAACCCCATCTACATCATGGCCGACTCGGGCGCGCGAGGCTCCCCGCAGCAGATGCGCCAGCTCGCCGCGATGCGCGGACTCATGGCCAAGCCGTCCGGCGAAATCATGGAAACGCCGATCACCGCGAACTTCCGCGAGGGTCTGAGCGTGCTCCAGTACTTCATCTCGACGCACGGCGCGCGTAAGGGTCTCGCCGACACGGCGCTCAAGACCGCGAACTCGGGTTACCTCACGCGGCGTCTGGTCGACGTCGCGCAGGACTGCGTCGTCACCGACTACGACTGCGGCACGCTCGACGGTATTCGCGTGACGAAGCTCGAAGAGGCCGGTGAGGTCATTCAGCCGCTCGGCGACCGCATCTTGGGTCGCGTCGTCCTGGAAGACGTGGTCGATCCGCTGAACGGCGAGGTGATCGTCACCGCCAACACGGAGCTCGACGAGGATCTCGTGAACCGCATCGAGGACGCGGGTATCGAAGAGGTCGTGATTCGTTCGGCGCTCACGTGCCAGACGCGTCGCGGCATCTGCGCGATGTGCTACGGGCGCGACCTCGCACGCGGCTATCGCGTGAACATCGGCGAAGCGGTGGGCATCATCGCCGCCCAGTCGATCGGCGAGCCGGGTACGCAGCTCACGATGCGTACGTTCCACATCGGTGGCGCGGCCGCGCGCGGCAAGATCGAGCAGAGCTCGCTCGAGACGCGTACGGAAGGCACCATCCACATCCGGAACGCGCAGCTCGTGCGCAAGCGTGACGGCACGGTCGTCGTCATGAACCGCCACGGTGAGCTCATCGTCATGGACGATACGGGTCGCGAGCGCGAGCATCACCGCCTCGTCTACGGCGCCGTGCTCAAGGCCGAGGACGGCGTGCGGGTCGGCGCGGGACAGATCGTCGCCGAATGGGATCCGTTCGCGTCGCCGATTCTCACCGAGGTCGGCGGCATCCTCCAGTACGCCGATCTCGTCGAAGGCGTCACGGTCATCGAGAAGGTCGACGAGGTGACGGGTCTCTCGCGCAAGATCGTGATCGAGTCGCGCGCCGTGGACCTTCGCCCGCGCATCAGCATCATCGATCCGGCGACCGGCGAGCCGGTGAAGATCCCGGGAACGGACCTCGACGCTCGCTACTTGCTCCCGGTCGGCTCGGACATCGTGGCCGTCGAGGGCGAGCACATCACGCCCGGCGAGGCGATCGCCAAGATCCCGCGCGACAAGACGAAGGTGCAGGACATCACGGGCGGTCTGCCGCGCGTGGCCGAGCTCTTCGAGGCCCGAAAGCCGAAGGATCACGCGATCATCAGCGAGATCGACGGCGTGGTCTCCTTCGGCAAGGACACGAAGGGCAAGCGCAAGGTCCTGATCACCCCGTACGCCATGGACGGCACGGCGCTCACCGAGCAGTCGCGTGAGTACCTGATCCCGAAGGGCAAGCACATCCAGGTGCAGCCGGGTGATCACGTGCGAGCCGGCGATCCGTTGCAGGACGGACCGGCGAACCCGCACGACATCTTGCGCGTGAAGGGCGAGAAGGAGCTCGCGGCTTGGCTCGTGAACGAAATCCAGCAGGTTTACCGCCTGCAGGGCGTCGGCATCAACGACAAGCACATCGAGACCATCGTGCGCCAGATGCTCCGGCGCGTGCGCATCAAGGAAGTCGGTGAAACGACGTTCCTCATCGACGAGCAGGTCGAGAAGCACGTGTTCGAGAAGGAGAACGCGCGCGTCATGGAGCGCGGTGGCCAGCCGGCCGTCGCCGAACCGATGCTGCTCGGCATCACCAAGGCGTCGCTCTCGACCGAATCGTTCATCAGCGCCTCGTCGTTCCAAGAGACGACCAAGGTGCTCACGGAGGCCGCCATCTGCGGAAAGACGGACGACCTTCG
>DASUTR010000554.1:0-5558 GCA_036374535.1 Polyangiaceae bacterium | reverse complement strand
AGCTTGTAGGAATCGAGGGGCCACCACGCGCTCATCTTTTCGGTAAACACGCGCCACGCCACGTCAGGCGGCGCCCTCACGCTCAAAACCTTACGACCGTGTTCGGATCGGTACCACTCGTCGCCTGACCGCTCATGATGGTCTTCCTCGGTTTCTTTCGTTGGTTGCTTCTCGTTCGGCCGCGTCCTTGAACGCGGCGAGCGCCTGATCCCAGAACCCGTCGAGCCAGTCACGGAGTGCCTCGATGCCACCCGGCTTCGGACGCGAAGTCGCAAGCGCTACCGCGCATAGCGGAGAAGCTGCGCGGTAGTCCGCGTGAATTCGGGCGATGGGTGTGTTGAAGCTGCGCGCGATCTCGCTGGCGGCGGCTTCTGAGTGGCCCGAGCGCGAGTAGTAGACGACAGCGAGCTTGCGGTTCGGCGTGCCGCGAGGCGAGTAGGATCGCTCGCGACGGCGGTCGTGCTACGTTTGCACCGAGATGGACTGGCGAGAGCGAATCGTTTCCGATCCCGCTATCTGTCACGGGAAGCCGACCATCAAGGGCACGCGGGTGCTGGTCAGCGTCGTGCTCTCACACCTCGCGCACGGTGACCGCGTTGAGACCATCGTCGAGCAATTCCCGAGCATTTCTGAAGATGATGTGCGTGCGGTTATTGCCTTTGCGGCACAGGCGGCAGCGGACGACCTCCCAGCCCCGTCACCGCGCGCAGCCGGCGCCGGTCGATGAGGATCAAGCTCGACGAAAATCTGTCGTCGAGGTTGAAGGCGGGCCTAGCAGAGCTCGGACACGACGCCGACACCGTTCGTGACGAGGGGCTGACCGGTAAATCTGATGGCGATGTCTGGGCCGCTGCTCAGGCCGACAAGCGCTTTCTCGTTACTCTCGACGGAGATTTCGGCGACGCTCGACTTTACCCGCCCGGCACCCACGCAGGCGTCCTCATTGCGCGCTTGCCCGACGCAGAACAGTATCGCGCCGCAGAGTATGTCTTGGGCTGGTTCGAGCGGTACGACCCAGCCGACTGGGTCGGGTGCCTGGTTGTCGGGACGCCGGCACGGCTGCGTGTTCGACGGGCATAGTCGGCCGCGCGTATCGCCGCCGGCGGTCGGCAGGTGAGTGGGCGCCGCCAGGACCGCAAGAACGGTTCAAAGCCTAACTGATTTGACGGTATTCTCGTCGCCGCGCTATCCACTAGTTTGCTGAACAAATTTTAGAAAGACTGAGTCGGGGTGGCAGGATTTGAACCTGCAACGTCCGGCACCCAAAGCCGGCCCTCTACCAAGTTGAGGTACACCCCGAGGGGGCGCCTTCTTTACCGCGCGGCGAAGCGGCTGTCATCCGTCTCGCGGCGTCAGGATTTGGGCGGCGCGCCTTTGCCGAGGAGCGCGGCGAAGGGGTTGTTGCTGAACTGCTTCGCGGCGTTTTGGGGCTTGCCGGGGCCGGCCGGCGGCCTTCCGCCGCCGGGCCGTGCGCCGGAGCCGCCTGCCTGGGGCGCGCGCTGTTTGGTCTCGCCGCTCGTCGCGGAGGTGCCGCCGCGCTTCGCCGTAAGAGCGATGCGCTTGCGGTCGAGGTCCACCTCGAGAACACGGACCTGAAGGCGGTCGCCCACCTTGACGATTTCGTGAGGGTCTTTGACGAAGCGGTCGGCGAGTTGGGAGATGTGAACCAGGCCATCCTGATGGACGCCCACGTCGACGAAGGCGCCGAACGCGGTGATGTTCGTGACGACGCCCTCGAGCTCCATGCCTTGTTTGAGGTCCGAGAGCTCGCGTACGTCATCGCGGAATTTCGGCGGCTCGAAGTTCTTGCGGGGATCACGACCGGGCTTGTCGAGCTCGGTCAGGATGTCTTTCAGGGTGAACTCGCCGACGTCGTCGCTCGCGTAGCGGGTAAGATCGATTCGGCGGAGGAGCGCGGCGTTGCCGATGACGGAGACGAGGGGAGCGCCGAGGTCCTTCGCCATGCGTTCGACGAGGGCGTAGCGCTCGGGGTGAACGGCGCTCGCGTCGAGGGGGTGCTCGCCGCCGCGAAGCCGCAAGAAGCCCGCGGCTTGCTCGAAGGTGCGCGGACCGAGGCCGCTCACGTCGAGCAGCGCCTTGCGCGACGAAAAGGGGCCGTGCGTATCGCGGTGCGCGACGATGCGCTTTGCGAGTGTGAGGCTGATGCCGGCGACGCGCGAGAGGAGCCAGGCGCTCGCGGTGTTCAGCTCGACACCGACGCTGTTGACGCAGCTCTCCACGACGTCGTCGAGCTTGCGGCCGAGCGCCGATTGCGACACGTCGTGCTGGTACTGGCCGACGCCGATGCTCTTCGGGTCGACCTTCACGAGCTCGGCGAGCGGATCTTGCAGGCGGCGGGCGATGCTGACGGCGCCGCGCACCGTGAGGTCGAGGTCGGGAAACTCCTCGCGCGCCACGTCGCTCGCGGAGTAGACGCTCGCGCCCGATTCGCTCACGGCGACGCAGAAGACCTCGCTCAGGCCTTCGGCGGTCAGTACCTCGCGCACGAACGCTTCCGTTTCGCGGCCGTGCGTGCCGTTGCCGACCGCGACGGCGCGCGGCGTGTGCGTCTTGCAGATCCTGCGCAGCGTTTCGCGCGCCTTCTGCAGCGCGGACTCCCCCTGGACGAGGTAGATGGTTTCGTGGAGAAGACGCTTGCCGGTGGCGTCGACGAGCGCGCATTTGCAGCCCGTGCGCTGGCCCGGATCGATGCCGAGGACGGTGCTTTCGCCGAGGGGCGCCGCGAGCAAGAGCTCGCGCAGATTCTGGGCGAATACCTCGATGGCTTCGCGATCGGAGCGGAGCTTGAGCTCCACGCGCACGTCGACCGCGACCGAGGGTGACAGCACGCGCTCGAGCGCGTCACGCGCGACGGCTTCGAGCTCGCCTTGCCAGGGGGACCCCTTCCGAATCGGGATACGGCTCTGCGCGTACGGCCGGTGCGGCTCGAGCTCGAGCTCGAGCTTGGCGTTGAGCACGTTCTCGTCTTCGCCGCGGCGAATCGCGAGGAAGCGATGCGAGGGAACCCTCGCGATGGGCTCCTCGAACGTTGCGTACATGTCGAACTTGGTCGTCTTGTCTTCGTGCTCGCGCCGCTTGGCGACGCGGATCATGCCGTCCTTCAGGTACGCGGCGCGCAGGTGTCCGCGGAGCTCGGCGTCCTCGGCGAGGCGCTCGGCGCAAATGTCCCGGGCTCCGGCGAGCGCGGCGTCGGCGTCGGCGACTTCTTTCGCGGGATCGACGAACGACGCGGCGAGCTCTCGTGGGGAAGGGCCGCTCGCCTGGGCCCACATGGCCTCCGCGAGCGGGCCGAGTCCGCGCTCGAGGGCGATCACGGCGCGGGTGCGTCGCTTCGGCTTGAACGGCAGGTAGAGATCCTCGAGCGCCGCTTTGGTGCTCGCGGCGCGCAGGTTTGCAAGCAGCCCCGGGGTGAGTTTTCCCTGCTTTTCGATCTCCTGGATGACGCTCGCGCGGCGCGCTTCGAGCTCCGTCAGGTACTCGAAGCGCTCGCCGATCGACCGGATCTGCACTTCGTCGAGGTTTCCGGTGGCTTCCTTGCGGTAGCGCGCGATGAACGGGACGGTCGCGCCTTCCGCCATGAGCTTCACGACGGCCGCGATTCCGGACGGCGGCAAGCCGAGCTCCTGAACCAAGACGGGTAGGGGATCGAACGCGGAGGGCGGTGCCTTTTGACCGGCGCTGGTATTCGAGTCGGTGCTCACCCGCGGGAGATAGCGAGCACGCGGCTCGGTGTCCATCCGGCATGGGCGGCGGCGAATTACCCGGCGTATCGTGGGTGCGCGCCCTTCACGCTCCGACATCGGCGCCGATGTAGGGCGGGCTCGTCCGCGCGATTGCGACTAATGCGGGCCGCGCGCGTGCCGTTCGTCGGTCTCGTGAGATTGCCGTTCCGGTGCCCCGGCCGAAGTGGCGCGGCGACTTCGACTCGCGAGAAATCGATTCGCGAGCTACCATTAATGGTTTTCAAATGACGAGCTCAGCGCGCCGCGTCTCTCGACTGGCTGCCGAAACACTCGAGGCGCGCGAGGAACGGCCGTCACGCCGGCCTCCCGTAGCCGAGGTCAATCCGTACCTCGCGGGAGAGGTCGTCGGTGATCGCTACAAGCTGGTTCGGGAACTCGGTCGCGGGGGTATGGGCGTCGTCTGGGTCGCGCATTCGCTGGTCCTCGGCGTGGACGTGGCGCTGAAGCTCATTCGCGCGAGCGCGGCGGGTCCCGCGGTTTCGTCGCGCATGGCGCGTGAAGCCCACGCGGCGGCCCGTCTCGGGCATCCGGCGCTGGTGCGTGTCTTCGATTTCGGGTGGACGAATCGCGGTGATCCGTACCTGGTGATGGAGCTCGTTCAGGGCGAAACCATTTCGGCCTTGCTCGGGCGCGAATCGCGCGTCCCGGCGATCCGCGCCGTGCAGATGCTGCTGCCGATCGCCGACGGCCTTCGCCTCGCGCACGACAAGACCATCGTTCACCGCGACATCAAGCCGGACAACGTTTTCCTCGCGACCGACGCGCTCGGGCGCGTGCAGCCGAAGCTCCTCGACTTCGGCATCGCGAAGGTCGGCCCGGGGCCGCACGACGCGAAGCTCACCCAGATTGGCGTCGTGCTCGGGAGCCCCGAGTACATGTCGCCGGAGCAAGCGCTCGGCGCCGAAGACGTCGACCAGCGCACGGACGTGTGGTCGCTGTCGGTCGTGCTCTACGAGCTCGTCACCGGGAGCATCCCGTTCCGGCGCCCGAACTACAACGCGCTGATGCAGGCGATCATCCGCGAGACGCCGCGTCCGATCGGCGAGTACGCGGCGGGCGACCCGGCGCTCTGGGCGATTCTCGAGCGCGGGCTCGCCAAGGAACCGTCCGACCGGTGGGCGAGCATGACGGAGCTCGGCGAGGCCCTGGCGCTTTGGCTCTACGAGCACGGGATCAAAGAGGACCTTTCCGGCAACTCCATCCGCGCGGTGTGGCTCGACAGCACGGTCCGCGGCGACGAATCGTCGTTGCCGGGCGGCTCGAGCGGGAATCGCAACGTGCCGACGCTGGCGAACCCCACGACGTCGGTCTCGATCGGGACGCTCGCTCAGTTCGAGCGGCAGCGCTCGCAGCGCCGGGTGTTCGTGGCGCTCGGTCTCGGCGTTGCCGTCGGCGGCGTCGTCGTCGCCGCCGTGCTCTCGTCGTCCAGCCCGACGAGCGGCCCCGTGCCCGTTCCTGCGGCAGCCTCCGCGAGCCCGAGCACCGTTCGAGCGGCGGAGCCCGTGGCGCCACCGGCGACGGGAGCTCCGAGCGAGCCAGCGAGCCCACCCGCCAGCGCGTCGGCGGAGCCGCAGTCCAAGAGGACCAAAGCGAGCGAGGCTTCGGCGCCCGCTCGTCGCGTGGCGCCTTCGACCAAGAAAAGGCGTGATTTTGGCTTCTAGCGCCCGCGGCAAACGAAGCGTCCTCGCGACGATGCTGCTCGCGTCGGTGCTCCTTTCGCCCCCGGCGCTCGCCGACGACGCGGCGCGTAGCGCCGAGCTCCGAACGGCGGCGCGCGCGCTCGCCGTCGAAGGA
>DASUTR010000553.1:0-2473 GCA_036374535.1 Polyangiaceae bacterium | reverse complement strand
TGCGCGGCGAAGTGCGCTGGCTTCGCGTCCAGAGCCTCGAGCGCGCCGGACGGCTCGACGAAGCGCTGTCGGAAAGCGAAGCAATGCTCGCGGCGCCCGAGGGCCGAGCGCTGTCCTCCGAGATCCATTGGCTGCGCGCGCGAATCTACGCGAACGTGCGCAACGACTGCCAGCGAGCGACGAGCGAGCTCGTCGCGCTCGTCGGCGAGCCCGGTCCGCGCGGCGATGAAGCCGAGATGCTCCGCGCGGCGTGTCTCGAGCGACTCGGCCGAACGAGCGACGCGCTCGCGGCGTACCGGAAGTATCTCGAGCGCGCCGAGCCTCGGCGCCTTAACGAAGCACGAGCCAAGGTCGAAGCACTTGGGCCTTAGGGCCGGCGGCCGGAGCTAAACCGGCGAACAGTGGGATGAATTGGTCATCGAGGAGCGGCGACGAAAAAATGAACGACGAGGTCTCGCGAAACCTTTGCTTTAATGGGCTGCGATGTCGGCGGTGAGCACCGTCATCGAGCTCGACGCGGCATTCGAGTCGAAGCTCATCGAGGATTGCGCCGAGGGTGATGCCCTCGCGTGGCGCAAGCTCCATCGCAAGTATTACCCCGTCGCCGCCGCGTTCCTGCGCAAGCTCGGCGTGCGCGAGCGCGATCTCGAGGACGCGACGCAAGACGTGTTTTTGCAGATGCACAAATACCTGCCGCGCTTCCGCCGACAGGCCGAGCTTTCCACGTGGCTCTACCGGCTGTGCATCACTCAGGCGCGCCACACGCGCCGGCGCACGCGCGTCACCGAAGCGCTCCTCTCGTTGCTTTCGATCATGCCGAACGGCTCGATGCTCTCCGAGCCGGCGTTCTCCGAGGATCTCGCGAAAGAGCGCATCGCTCAGGCGCTCGCTGCGCTCCCCGAAGGCGAACGCTCCGTGTTCGTGCTCTACGAGATGGAAGGGCTTCCCGGCAAGCAGATCGCCGAGATCGTGAAATGCCCGGAAGCGACCGTCTGGCGGCGCCTCCATTACGCGCGCCGCACCTTCCGAGAAGCCCTGGGCATCGATCCGGAAGGCGCCGCGTAGGCCCGGCCGCGCGATTTCGCTCGAAATCGGCGGTTTCGTTTCGGGTTAGGATGGCCATCCCATGGCCACCCTCGACGCCGACCAACAGAAGCTCGTCTTTCACGTCGCCGTGGTGGGCGGCGTCAGCCGGCGCTTCGTCGAGCTCTTGAATCTCGTGAACGGAGAGCTCGAGCTCGGCGAGGTAAAGGGCTACCGGCCGCGTCTTTCGTTTCGGGTTTTCGCCGACGACCCGTGGGCCGGCGAGGGCAAGGAAGGCACGGAGCTCGAGGAGCTCGTGCCGTCGCTCGACGCGCTCGTGCTCACCGACGCTTACGACCAGGGCAAGCACTATTCGAGCTCCGCCATGGAGCGGCTCGCGAAGGCGCTCTCGCCGCTGAAGCTCCGCATTCCGACGGGCGTGTACGGCGGGCCGGCGCTCGCCGAAGAGTGGCAATCGCTCACCGGGGCGGCGCCCGTGCACGTCGCCGATCCGCGCGGCGAGGACGCCCTCTCGGTCGTGAAAGGTCTCACGCGCACGCTGTTTCGCTCGAGCATTCGCAGCACGCCGCCGCCTCCGAACGTCGGCTGAAGGAACCGACCCAAGCCGCGGGCACGCCGGCGCGTCGAACGCGCATGGTGACGGCGACGCAACGGACGTGGGCGCTCTTCCTCGCGGTTTCGTGCCTTTCGAGCCCCGTTTTCGCCGAGCCGAAGGCGCGATGCCCGGAGGGTCAGCGGCCGAGTCTGTCCGGCTGCGTCGAGGGCGGTGCGCGCGCGAAGGTGCGAGCGCGGGCCGATGCCGACGCCAGGGTCGCGGGACCGAAACCGGTGCCCAAACCGGATCCGGCGCTCACCGTCGCGCGCGCGAAGCCGAAACCGCTCGAGCTCGCGAGCAAGACCCTTCTCGTTCGCGAGCTCGCTCGCCTCGAAGCGATCCTGAAGACGACGCCCGAAGACTCGCCGGATCGCCCCATCTTGCTCCGCCGTCTCGCCGAGGGATACGCCGAGCTCGAGCGCGTCGCCGAGAGTGAGCGTGCGAAATCCCAGGCTGCCGCCGACGCCGAGGAGCGCGCGGCTCGCGAGCTCGAAAAAACGCGAAAACCCAAGAAGCGCGGGGCGGGGACGGTCTTGTAGCCGGTCGTTGCGCGACGACCCGCGTGGGGCGGGGAGGGGGACTACTTCGGCCCGATCATGTCTTCGGGCCGCACCCAGCGATCGAAATCCGCGGCGTTCACGAGGCCGAGCGCGAGCGCGGCTTCGCGCAGCGTGGTTCCTTCCTTGTGCGCCTTCTTCGCGATCTTCGCGGCGTTGTCGTAGCCGATGTGCGGATTCAGAGCGGTCACGAGCATCAGGGAGTTCTCGAGATGCTCGGCGATCTTCTTTCGGTTCGGCTGGATGCCGACCGCGCAGTTCTTGCGGAAGCTGTCAC
>DASUTR010000552.1:0-3722 GCA_036374535.1 Polyangiaceae bacterium | reverse complement strand
GCGTCCATGATACTCGGGTCGTCATGGCGCTCGCGCTCGCGGAAGTGACGGCTCTGCTCGAAAAGCTCGCGCCGCTCGAGCACGCCGAGAGCTGGGACAACGTGGGCCTCTTGCTCGAGCCCGAGCACGACCGGAAAGCCGAGGGAGCTCGGCCCGAGGTCCGCCGCGCCCTCGTGCTCGTGGATCTCACCGAGCGCGTGCTCGACGAGGCCCTCGCGCGGGACGTCGATCTTCTCATCGCGTACCACCCGCCCCTGTTCGCTCCGTTCAAACGCCTGCGCGGCAGCTCGGTGACGGAGCGGCTCGTCGTGCGCGCCATCAAGAGCGGGCTCGCCGTGTACTCGCCGCACACGGCGCTCGACGCCGCTCCCGGCGGCGTGAACGACTGGCTCGCAGGCGCGCTCGGCGCGGGGGCGCGCTCGCCGCTCGTGTCCGCGCGCGCCCGCGACGCGAGCGCAGCGTACAAGCTCGTCGTGTTCGTCCCGGCCGAGCACACGGGCGCCCTGCGCGAAGCGCTCGCCGCCGCAGGCGCGGGCGTCATCGGAAACTACACGGAGTGCTCCTACGAGCTCGACGGCAGCGGCACGTTCGTCGGCAACGACGCCGCGAACCCGGTCGTCGGCGAGCGCGGCCGGCTCGAGCGCGTCGCCGAGGTGCGGCTGGAAATGGTGTGCTCCGAAGCAGCGCTCCCGCGAGCGGCCGAAGCGTTGCGGCGCGCGCACCCCTACGAAGAGCCCGCCTGGGACGTGTATCCGCTCGCTCCGAAGCCGGCGCCGGGTTTCGGCGCGGGCCGCCGCGTGGAGCTCGCCGAGCCCGTCACGCTCGACGCCCTCGTCGAGCGCGTGAAAACCCACGTCGGGCGGCCGTCCCTGCGCGTCGCGCGCGCCGAACAGCACGCGAGCGGCGCCCCGGTGCGCACGATCGCCGTGTGTGCGGGAGCCGGCGGCGGGCTACTCGAAAGCGCGCTCGGCGCGGACGTTTTCGTCACGGGCGAGCTGCGCCACCACGACGCCCTGCGCGCGATCGCGCAGGGGACGAGCGTCGTTCTGTGCGAGCACTCGAGCTCGGAACGCGGCTTTCTCCCCGTCTTCGCCGAACGGCTGCGCGAAGCCGCTCGCGGCGGGCTCGACGTCCTCGTTTCCGACGCCGATCGCGAGCCGTTCGCCGTCGTCTAGTGCGGCGCCGGCGCGCGCCGCGCGCTCACTTGCACTCTTCGGGACGGTCGTCCTGCGAGCAGAAGTCGACGAGACAAGCGTTCCACTTGTTCGCTTCGGATTCGCAGCTGTCGCCGACGGTGCAGACGTCTTCCGCCTCGCTCGTGCAGTTCAGGTACGAGTCGTACTGGTCTTCGCAGCCCGCCGCTTCGTTGAGCTCGCGCGTGTCGTCGCAGTTCGCAGCGCAGTCGATGCTCTTGTCCGCGCCGACGCAGTCCTTGGTGTCCTCGCAGATGTCTTCGCAGTCACGCGCGCAGCCGGCGGTAGCGAGGCCGAGCGCAGCGGCGAACAGGAAGAACGAGAAGGAGCGAGTCATCAGGGGTCCCTATAGTGCAGAGCGGGAGCGCGTTCACGACAAAAACCGGCCCGAACCCGGATCTTCCCGCGCGTATTTCGTGCTATCGAGCGGAAAGAGTGCGGATCCGGCGGCGACCTCTGTTCCTTCTCGCGCTCTTCGCCCTCGCGTTTTCGGGCTGCGACGACGAGAAGAAGGCCGATTCGGGCCTCCAGGGGGACGGCGTCGCCCACACCGAGACGCGGGACGTGCCCGCGTTCACGCGACTTTCCGTGGGGAGCCGCATCGACGTGAGCGTCGTCATCGGCGAGCCGTCGAAGCTCGAGCTCCGCGGCGACAAGAACCTGCTCCCGCACGTCACGGGTAAGGTCGAGAACGGCACGCTGAAGCTCGATACCGACGTGAAGGTGAAGCCGAACATCCCCCTCACGTTGAAGCTCCGCGTGCCTCGACTCGACGGGGTCTCGGTCTCGAAGGGCGGGAGCATCGCCGTCGAAAAGCTCAGCGCGCAGAAATTCGAGGTACAGGCAGGCGGCGGTGGAAAAATCCGCGCTTCAGGTTCCGCACAGGAGCTCCTCGTCGACGGCGGCGATGCCGGGCAAGTCAACTTGGCGAAGCTCCCGGTTCAGTCCGCGACGGTTCGCCTGGAGCGCGCCGCGAGAGTGGAACTTGGCTACGTCGAGAAGCTCGACGTGAAGCTCGACGGCGCAGCGCGCGTCGTTTACGAAGGTACCCCCGAGATCAAGCAAGACATCAAAGGTCGAGCGCGACTCGTTCGCCGCGATTCGCGATGACCGGCGGGGCTCCAAGGAGCGCCCGCCGGTCATCACTCGCGAGGGGTTCCCCCTTCGCTCTCATCGGGCGAACTCAGCCGGCCATGCACTTCGCGAACGCTTCGGCTTCCGACTCGCAAGCGTCCTCGTCGGGCTTGCAGATGTCGTCCTGGTCGCTCGAGCAGCTGAGGACGTCGTCGTACTGATCCTCGCAGCCCGCCTTCTCGACCGCCTTCTCGATCTTTTCGCATTCCTCGGCGCAGTCGACCTTTTCGGCATCCTTACACTCTTGGCCGTCCTCGCAGAGGGATTCACAGTCGGCACCGCAGCCAACCGCAAAGAGAGCCATCGCGAGCATCGGAACAATCGTCAGTTTCTTAAGGTTCATTGCTACTTGTCCTCGTGGTTATCGGCGGAGCCCAAAAAACTCCCTACCGTCGAACATACAATTAGAGTCGGTCGAGCGATCCCCTGTCCAGAAAAAATCCAAAAGAACTTGGTGGCGTTCTCCTGCTTGGTCAATTGTGAGAATTCGGCCCAGGGTCTTGTGTGATTCTCCGGCACAGGAGCCCGTGTGGGACCGTGTCCGCATCGGGCGAAATCCGTGAAGTGAATCGCAACCGCAGGCGAAAAAAGTTCGCGCGAGCGCTTCGCTTCGCCGTCACGTCGGTGAAGCTCCCGTGACGCTTTCTTCGCTTTGCGGTCGCCTGCATCGCCGGCACCTATAGAACCAGCGCCTTCAACGAGAGCGGAATTCGCCCTGAATTTCCCGCCTGCGCGCCAAGCTCGCATGCCCATGCGATTGCCAAGCCGCTTCGACGAGCGAGGGTGCCATAGCATTCACCATGGAGGGCGGAACGAAACGAGCGCACCATGGCCGATCGATGCAACCGGCTCGCGAACCGAGCGATTCTTTCATCGGCACGACGGTGCCGTCGGAGCTCCGGCCGGGCGTCGTGTACAGGATCGAGCGCACGCTCGGCGAAGGCGGAACGGCGCGCGCCTACTTCGCGTCTCGTTTCGGGCCCGAAGGGACGTCGCCGGCCGTCCTCAAGGTGATCCAGCCGCTCGTCATTCAGCAGGCTGGCGAGCGAGCGCGCATGATCGTGCAGAAGGAAGCGGTCGCGCTCGGGCGCATCAACGAGCGCGTCCCACCCTGTCCCTTCGTGGTGCGCCTGCTCGACACCGGGAGCATCGAGTGGCCCGGCCGCGGCTCCGTGTCGCTGCCCTGGCTCGCGCTCGAATACGTTCACGGGGGACACGAAGGCGCGACGCTCGAAGCGCGCGTCGCGAAGAGCGTCGCGGATTCGGGCTCCGCATTTCCGCCCGAGCGCGTGCTCAAGCTGCTCGAACAAGTGACCGAGGGGCTCGCGGAGATCCACGCGGCCGGCGTCATCCACCGCGACCTCAATCCGAACAACGTGCTCTGTTGCGGCAGCG
>DASUTR010000551.1:0-3818 GCA_036374535.1 Polyangiaceae bacterium | reverse complement strand
CACTCGCCGCATCGGTCGGTGCATCCGCGTCTCGCGCGATGTCTTGCTCCGCTGGCTCGAGCAGGGCGACGCAGTGTGCGCTGCGCGAGGGCGCCAATGAGCGTGCGCCGGCGAAGGTGGCGCGACTCATCCGGCGCGCTGCGCGAAGGCTGGATGATCGACGTTCAGGTCGTCGGCAAGGACGGACGGCTGCGCCGTGTGCGCAAAATCGCTCCGTTGCAAACGCAGCGTGCCGCCGAGAAGCTCGAGCACGAAACTCGGGCTGAGCTCATGCTGGCCGACGACCGTGCGGTTACGACCACTGCACTTGAAGCTCCTCGCTTCGCCGCTTTTGCCGAGCATGTCGTTTCAACCTATGCGGTCACGAACAAACGGATCCGCTGGAATGGCGAGCACGCGTCCAGGGTTGGTTAGAAGCGGGAATCGACGCGATGTCCCTCGATTCTGTAGTGGCAGAGCACGAAGTTTTCGCCGGGCGGCGGCGCCGTCGCGCGTTCTACGCGACACGTCGCATTCTTCGAGCCGCAGAAGCGAGCGCAATCGGAGAACGCAACGCGGGTCGTCTCGTCGGCACCGGACAACTCCGACGGGATCGGCAGGTGCGACCGGTGGCTCGCGCGGCCGCCGTCGTCGGAATGAAAGCAGAGTAGATGATCGCCGCGGAGCTCCATCGTCGCGAGCGAGCAACCTTCGATGTGCGTGACGGAACTACGAACGGCGCACAGCGATTGGCACGCCCTGGGCTCGAGGGATCCGTCGGAGCCGGCGCCGGCAAGGCGGTCGGCGTTGCGGACGGTCCTCACCTCGGTCGCGTGCCATCCGCGGGTGTAGTGATCGAACGTCGGAACGCAGGCGGTCGCTGCTGCGACGAGGACGCCGCGAAGGACCGAGCTCGGCGTCGAGTTCTGCAACCGTCAGGGCTCCGAAGCGAAGCGACAAGCGACCATGTGCTGTTCGTCGTAGCCGAGCCGAACGTCGAGGGTCTCGTCCAGAGCTACGATCCTGCACCCGAGCATCGTTCGCTGGCGAGCGACGTGCCCGCAGTGAAGAGCGCAGTCTTTCGTCGAAAGGTGCCCCTCGTCGTTCGCGCGCGACGCGACTTCCACGGCTGGCTCCACCAACACCTGGAACGACGGGCGAACTCCGCAACTGGCGAGGGGCAGCGTGCACAGCAGCCACGTCGCACCGCGCGTCGTGAGTTCGAAGTGGAGCACCGCCTACCGACGACGATGCTGCCGCAAGTCGAGCCAGAACGAAACCGAGTCGAACGCCGTATCACCTTTCTAAGCGCCGGACGGTGGGGAGTGCCCGAACTTCAGCGTAGAATCGAAGGGTGCAGGCGGTGCGTCGGCAAGGACTCCGTAACCGGCTCAAGGCGTGCGTTGCGCTCGTCACGCTCGCGGCGTGCGCCGGTCGAGCCGAGGTGCGTGACGGCGGCGGCGGTAGCGGCGGCGCCGCAGCGGGGAATTCGGGCGTATCCGGAAATGCGGGTACGGCGGGTGCAGCTGCAACCCCGGGAGAAGCCGGGCGAGCCGGGGACGCCGGAGCGTCGCGCTGCGAACGCATCGCGTTCGTGGACCCGGCGCTCGAAGTCGCCGTGCGACGCGAGCTCGACGTGGAATCGGGTGCGTTGCCGCCGGAACGCGTGGCGGCGATGGAATCGCTCGAAGCGCCCGGCGTCGCTTCGTTCGACGGAATCGAATGCGCTGTTGGATTGAAGCGCCTGATTTCGAGCGACGGAGGAGCCATGGATGCGCAGCCGATCGGCGAGCTCCGCAATTTGACGCTGCTCTCGCTCGGACGGCAGGCCTTTACGACGCTCGAGCCGCTCGCGAATCTGGCTTCGCTCGAGACGCTCTACATCCGGGGGACGCTGGTAAGCGCGCGCCCCGAGCCTCTCGCCCGTTTGCCGAATCTCCGTGGCCTCGACGTGGGTGACAACGGCGTCGTCGATTTACGGTTTCTCACGGGTCTCGCCGAGCTCGAGTCACTCGATTTGTCGGCGACGATCGCGGGTGACTTCGGTCAGGACGATGACTTGCAGGGGCTCGGACCACTCGCAGCGTTGACCCGCTTGAAGCATCTCGTCGCGTCCGACTCTCGGATCAGCGATCTCGGGCCGCTCGCGCGGCTGACGCGCCTCGAAAGGATCTCGGTCGAGCAGAACCAGATTGCCGACCTCGGGCCGCTCGCCGGCTCCGTCGGGCTCACGTTCTTGCGGCTGACGGCGAACCGCGTGACGTCGCTCGCGCCTCTCGCGAACCACCGTGCTCTCCAGACGCTCCACGTGGATTTCAATCCCCTCGTCGAAGTGGGAGCGCTCGCCGGGATGCCCGAGCTCGTCGAGTTCGTGGCGAACAACACGGAAATCGCGGACGTGACGCCGCTCGCGGGGTTGTCGAAGCTCAAGTCAGCCGTGCTTTCGCGCACGCGAATCGCCGATCTGCGACCGCTCGCGAGCGCGGGCATCGAGCGCACCGACTGTCCATGGCTCGACGTAATCGAGACACCGCTCGACGCAGCTTCGGTCGCCGAGGCGATTCCGAGGCTCTGTGGGCTCGGCTGGGTCGTCTCGTGGGGACCCATCGGCGACGTGGAGCAATGCCGGGACGAGCGCTGTCCGCTCGTCCCGCCTTGAGAAGCGCGCGTCACGGCCTGATCATGTATTCTGCACCGCTGGGACGGCCGGTCGAGGGGTGCACACCGCAAGGCGTGTTGACCACCCAGGGATCGAAGTAGGCGCCTTGCGCGAGGCTCGTGCCCGGAAATGCACCGCCGGGCGTCGGGATGCGGACGAGCCCGAGCTTCATGATCCCGAGCATCGATTCTCGGATCGCCCCTACCGTGGGATTGGCGTTGAATGTCTGCGACACGAGATTGTCCGACCTGCTCAGGCAGCTCGCCAAGATCGGTTTGAAGTTCGCGGAGCTCGGGTTGTCACAGGACTGCTCGCCCGGAGTGCCGCCGACGCCGGACGGTACGATGCACCTCCGGGTCATGAGATTGCAGCTGTACCAAAAGCCCGAATTGCTGCGGATGTCGTACCACGTGTTCGAGAATTTTCTCTTGTAGAGGGCGCTCTGCTTGTACGTGTTCGCCTTGTACGGTTCGTGGAGCGCGCCCACCCTACCGTCGAGCGTCGTACCGATGAAGTACGCGTCTCGAGTCGGCGGGTACCAGAGGCCGCCACACGCCTGGTCGCGCGCACCGACCAAGCGGTAGTTGACGTTCAGGCCTCGACGGAGCTGCTGGGAGTACGCGACGATCGGCATGGTGTCGTTCGCGTTGATCTCACCGGCCATGTGGAGGATGGGGGTGTGCGTCGCGAGCAGCAGGTTGAACGACGGCGCGAGCTGGTAGGACACTTCGATCTCCGGATGCTCCTGCACCTGGATATCGAAGAACGTGAGCGTTTCGTCGCTCAACGTCTGGGTCAGCGTACGGAGTTGCGGCAACTGACCGTTGTTGGTCAGCATCGCCGACATGACTTCGAAGCGATCCTGGACGGTCTGTACCTTGGACTTGTAGCTGATCTGCCCGTTCAGCTGCTGCAGGAACAACTGGTGCTTGAGCTGGTTCAAAATGTTCTGCTCGGCCTTGTTGATTTCCGCAACGATGGCCGCCGCGTGCGGCGCGAAGGGATCGTTGGGCTTCTTGAGCAGGTTCAGGCCCTTGTTCATGATGTCGTAGGCCTTGAAGATGGCGCCGACGAAATCGCCGAAGTCCAACTCCTCTTCGGCTGCTCGTGCGGGGCTCGTCCCGAAGAGGCCGGCGCTACCGATGGCGAGGGCGGCGACGGTTGCCGAAAAGCGCCGGCG
>DASUTR010000550.1:0-2832 GCA_036374535.1 Polyangiaceae bacterium | reverse complement strand
ATGCGCATCGCCGCGGCCGTCGAGGGCGCGCTGACCGTCGAGCACGCCGGCTCGATGGAGGACGCCGTACGCCGAGCGTTCCGGCTGGCGCAGCCGGGCGACGCCGTGCTCTTGAGCCCGGCGTGCTCGAGCTTCGACATGTTCAAGGGCTACGCGGATCGCGGCGAGCACTTCGAGCGTGCCGTGCGCGACCTGGAAACGAAGGTGATGTCATGAAATCCGTTCAGGACCTTCTCGCTTCGAATCGACGCCGGGGACCCATGGACGTCGTGCTCGCGGCCGCGGCCATCGCTCTCCTCGGGTTCGGGGTCGTGATGGTCTACTCGGCGAGCATCATCGAGGCGACGACGGTCTTCCGAAATCCCCAGTATTTCCTGATCCGCCAATCGATTTACGCGGGCGTCGGGCTCACGATCCTGCTCGTCGCCTCGCGCATCGACGTGCACAAGCTGAAGCCTTTCACGTATCCGATTCTCGGCCTCGTCACGCTGCTCATGGTGCTCTCGGTCGTCGGCTTCGGAAAGAGCGGGGGCGGCGCGACGCGCTGGCTCGCCGTCGGCCCGATCCACATCCAGCCGTCCGAGATGGCGAAGCTCGCGCTCATTCTCTGGCTCGCGTACTCGCTCGAAAAGAAGCGCGAGAAGATGAAGAGCTTTTCCATCGGCATGCTGCCGCACTTCATCATGGCTGGCCTGCTGATGCTCCTCTGCATGAAGCAGCCGGACTTCGGCAGCGCGGTCGTGCTCCTCTTCCTGACGTTCGCGCTCTTGTTCGTCGCTGGCGCGCGTCTCGGCTACCTGCTCGGCGCCGCGCTCGTCGGTCTGATGTTCGCGGCGTGGGCCGTCCGATTCACGAACTACCGCTGGGTGCGGCTCGTCGCCTGGAGCAACATGAGCGAGCATCGGCAGGACCTCGCGTACCAGCCGTTCCAATCCGTCATGAGCTTCGGCTCGGGCGAGGTGACGGGCCTCGGTCTCGGGAAGGGCCTGCAGGTGCTCTATCTGCCGGAATCGCATACGGATTTCATCTCGGCGATCATCGGAGAGGAGCTCGGATTCTTGGGCATCCTCGGCCTCGTCGCGGTGTTCCTCGTCATCGTGGCGCGCGGCGTGCGCACGGCGCTCTCCGCCGAGGACGAGTACCAGTCCTACATCGCGTTCGGCATTTCGGTGCTGTTCGGGGCGCAGACGCTCGTCAATCTGGCCGTGTCGATGGCGATGCTCCCGACGAAGGGCCTCACGCTGCCCTTCATCAGCTACGGCGGGTCGTCGCTGCTCGTCTCGTGCGCGGCGATGGGCATCCTCCTCAGCATCTCGCGCCGCACGGGCGAGCGGGAAAACGTGAAGGTCGACGCGCCGACGCCGCCGCCACCCGAAGTGAGTGCCATGCTCGTCACGGAAGCCGGGTTCGCGCCGGAGCCCGTTTCCTTCCGGCACATGTCGCCGCGAGGCGCCCCATGAGCGAGCTCGCGCGACCCGTTGCCGGACGCACGCTGCTCTTCGCCGGCGGCGGCACGGGCGGGCACGTGTTTCCGATGATTGCCGTCGCCAACGCCGTGAAGGCGCTCGCCCCCGACGTGCGCCTCGTCTTCTGCGGTACGGCGCGCGGCATGGAAGTGCGCGTCGTCCCGCTCCACGGCTTCGAGCTCGAATTACTCGACGTACTGCCGCTCCGCGGCGGCGGCGTCATGGGATTCGTCCGCGGAGCCACGCGCGCGTTCGGTGCGCTCGGCGCGGCGCGCGCGCTCGTGAAGAAACTCGAGCCGGCGGCCGTGCTCTCCGTCGGAGGGTACGCCGCGGGGCCGGTGTCGCTCGCTGCGTGGGCTTCCGGCGTCCCGCTCGCGCTGCTCGAGCCGAACAGCGTGATGGGTCTCGCGAACCGGCTCGTCGCCCCGCTCGTCCGCCGCGCCTACACCGCGTTCGAAGAGACCGAGCGCCACTTCCGGAAAAATCGCGTGCTCCGCGCGGGCGTGCCGCTGCGCGCCGGATTCGCGCCGCAGCCGTACGCGCCGCCCATGACGTCGTTGCGCGTGCTCGTCCTCGGCGGCAGTCAGGGGGCCAAAGCGCTGAACGACGTCGTTCCGCGCGCCGTAGCGAAGTTCGGCTCGCGCCTGTCCGTCGTTCACCAGAGCGGCCCGAACCACGCGCCCGCCGTGCAAGCGCTCTACACCGAGCTCGGCCTCGAATCGGCGCGCGTGGAAGCCTTCATCGACGACATGCCGACCGCGCTCGCTCGCGCCGATCTCGTCATCGGCCGCGCGGGCGCCGGAGCCCTCAGCGAAATCTGCGCCGTCGGTCGCCCGAGCATCCTCGTTCCGTATCCGTACGCTGCCGGCGATCACCAGCGCCACAACGCCGACGCGCTCGTCAACGCGGGCGCCGCCATCCGCGTCAAGGACAAGCTGGCGACGCCCGACGTCGTCGCCAAAGCCATCGGCGCCCTCATCAACGACCGCCAGCTCCTCACGCAGATGGCCGCCGCCGCGCGGAGCATCGGCCGTCCCGATGCCGCGACCACCGTCGCCCGCGACTTCCTCGAGCTCGCCGGCCTCGGCGTCCCCTCGTCGAGCCCCACCGTCACGAGCGAAGCGTCGCACCGCGAGAGCTCGCCCCTGAACGGTAGACCCACCGGCGTTTCGTTGATTTCTCAGGGGCTATCGTGATTTTCGTGAACGGGAGCGCGTCCTGATGTTCCGCGGTCGCGTGCGTCACGTCCATTTCATCGGCGTCGGCGGGATCGGCATGAGCGGGCTCGCCGAAATTCTGCGCACGCTCGAGTTCGACGTGTCCGGCTCCGATTTGCGCGAGGGCGAGAACACGCGGGCTCTCGTGC
>DASUTR010000549.1:0-3621 GCA_036374535.1 Polyangiaceae bacterium | reverse complement strand
AGTCCACCGCGAGCGTGAAGCTCGTGGATGGGAATGGCTTGAAGGGTCTCGATCTGGGGCTCGCGAGGAGGCGATGATGGGATGGACGAATAGGCTGAGGCCGCTGTCGTGGCGACCCTCCGGGCAACGGCGAACCGCGTTCGTCGACTACGCGATGGTCGCGGCACTCGCCGGGCTGCTCGCCGGCTGCGGCGGCGACGACGCCCCGATCGTGATCGACGAGGAGCAGCAGGCTTTCTGCAGCGATCCCGCTCAGTTGTGCACGTATGCCGGCAACGGTGAGGCGGCGTTCGACGGCGACGGGTACTCGCTCGCAGAGTCTTCCTTCTACTGGCCGATCGATCTCACGATCACCCGAGCAGGGGACGTCTATGTGCTCGACTGGAACAACCACGCCGTGCGCAAGGTCGAAGCGGATGACACGCTGCGAACCGTGATCGGCTCGGGGTTCGTCGGCGACGGGCCCCCCGACTTGTCGGACCTCGCGGCGCCCGGCGCGGAGGGTACAGAAGTCGATCTGAACCACCCGACCCAGCTGGTCGAGATGCCCGACGACAAGTTGGTGCTCGTTGCGTGGCACAACCACAAGCTCCGCGAGTACGATCCAGAGACCGGTCGCGTGCTCGTCACCTGCGGCGCTGGCGCGGGCTTCTCCGGCGACGGCGAGAGCGCGCGCGGCGCGCTGCTCAACCAACCCACACAACTCATCTTCGGAGAGGACGGCAGCCAGTACATCCTGGACATGCGCAATCAAGTGGTCCGCAAGATCGACCCCGACGGTGTGATCACGACCGCAGCGGGGACGCCCACGATGCCCGGCTACGAGGGTGACGGCGGCTCTCCGCTCGAGGCCATGTTCCGGTTCCCCTCAGGCTCGAATCCGCCGCCGGGCGGCGCGCTTGCCTTCGACCACGACGGTCGACTGTACGTGTCCGACACGCTGAATCACGCGATCCGGCGCATCGATTTCGACGAGAATCGCATCGACACCGTGGCGGGTACCGGCGAGGCTGGATTTTCCGGAGACGGCGGCGACGCCACCCGCGCCGAACTGAACAACCCACGCGATCTGCAGCTGAGCCCCGATGGCAAGTCGTTGTACTTCGCCGACGAGAAGAACCAGCGCATCCGCGTGCTCGATCTCGAGCTGGGAAGCATCGACACCGTGGCCGGCAACGGCGAGATCGGCTACGAGGGTGAAGGCTTCGCGCCGACCGAGACGTCGCTGAATCGACCCGCAGGCTTGGCCTTCGACGATAGCGGCTTTCTGTACATCGCCGACACGTACAACAACAGAATCCGCCGATTCGATCCAGGAGCCGCCCAATGAGACCGCTGCAACGTACTCCTCTGACCACCGCTTGGGCGGTGAGCTTGGCACTGGGAGTGAGTGCCTGCGGCACCGACGACGACGCCAGCGAGTCGTGCGGAGGCGACGGCGTGATTTGCAACTACATGGGCACGGGGCGCGCGGCGCTCGGTACCGACGGCGTTCCCCCGGACGAAGTCAGCTTGTACCTTCCCCAGGACATCGCGTGGGGCCCCGACGGTAACTCCTACGTGCTCGATTGGAACAACCATCGCGTACGCAGCGTCGTGGACGGCGTCGTAGAGACCGTGCTCGGAACCGGCGAGCTCGGCGATGCACCCGACGGTCAGGCCGACGAAATCGGACTGAACCACCCGACGCACGTCGGCTTCTCTCCGGACGGCAAGCTCGTGCTCTCGGCTTGGCACAACTCGAAAATCATGGAGATGAGCCTCGGCAGCAAAGAGATCCACGCCGTCTGCGGAACCGGGGCGCGGGCATATGCGGGCGAAGACGTACCCGCTGTCGAAGCGGTCGTCGACTTGCCGGTCGCCACGGCGTTCGACAGCGACGGTCGCATGTACATCATGGATCAGGGCAACCAGCGCATCCGCCGCGTCGACGCCGACGGGGTCATCAACACGCTCGTGGGTCCCGTCGGCCCCTACCTGCCGGAAGGGTTCATCGAGGTGTGCTCCGAAGAAGAGCCCGAGCCGGGCCAGGCGCGCGCTTGCAAATTCTGCCTGGAAGCAGAAGCGGACGACCCGGACTGTGCGGGGCCCCCGGCGCGACCTCAGGGATTCGCGGGCGAGGGCGACGAAGGCACGCTGGCGTTCATGAACCAACCGTTCAGTCAATCCGCGCCGCCTGCGGGCGGGATGGAGATGGGGCCGGACGACGAGCTCTACTTCGCCGACACGGGCAACCACGTGATCCGCGTGCTGCATCCGGACGGCACGGTAGCGACCGTCGCAGGCACCGCGCCCGATGACTACCTACCCGCCGAGATGAAAGAGAAGGCGCCCGACGGCGACCTCGGTGGTGAGGAAGGTGACGCTCTGGAAGCACGCTTCGACCGACCGCGTGACGTCGCCGTAAGCCGCGACGGGTCGATCTTCGTTGCGGACACGTTCAACCATTGCGTACGCAAGGTGGACCCAGAGGGCCAGATCGCGACCGTGGCTGGCACCTGTGGCGAAGAAGGCTCTGACGGCGACGGCGGGCCAGCCACGGAAGCAACGCTGCATCGGCCCTACGGGGTCGCGCTCGACGCCGACGGCAACCTGTACATTGCGGATACGCACAACCACCGCATCCGCGTCGTCTATCTGGGCGAGGCCGGAGATTGATCGAAGCGTCGCCGCTGCGATCGGCGCTGGCGCCCTGGCGTGTCATCTTACTGTCGTGTCTCGGGGCATCGCTGCTCGCTTGCGGCGACCCCGCCGATCCCGAGCCGAAAACCGTGTTCTGGCCGCTGGACTTCGAGAGCCGCTGGCCGGAGGTACGCGACTGTCGCGCGAGCCCTGCGGAACACGACGGTTACAGCATCCGAGTTTTCAGCGATCCCGCGAGCGAACAGGCCTACCGGGACGGCGAGTATCCGTTCGTGCCCGGCGCACAGGTGGTGAAGGGAGAATATGCGGACGAGGCCTGTACCCAGCTCGAGCGCGTCTCGGGAATGCAGAAGCTCGAAAGCGGCGAAGCTCCCGAGCTTCACGACTGGCTTTGGCAGCGCGCGGACCCGCGCGGTAAGCTGTCGAACGAGAAGCCTGCGCGCTCGTGTGCGGGTTGCCACGAGCAATGTTCGAGCCGTGACTACACCTGCACCGACCCCTGAGCGACCCTTGGCCAAAGCACCGCCTTTCGACTGGCGGGGCAGCGCTGCGTTGCTCCTGCTTCTGCTCCCCGGCTGCGGCGGCGACGACGCCGACACCGACGCCGAGCCCCGCTGGAGCGTCGTCGCGGAGGCGCTGCCGGGTGCGTTGTTCTCGGTCACGGGCACCGCCGACGACGACGTCTGGGTCGTCGGTGCGGACCGCGGCGACGACGCCGGCCCTTCGATCGCGCACTTCGACGGCAGCAACTGGGAGATCCACGATTCGGGACTGCGAGCGGGCGATCTGTTCTGGGTCCATGCGTTCGAAGACGGCCCGGTGTACACCGCGGGCACGAACGGCGCGCTGCTTCGCTACGACGGAGACGCCTTCGAAACAGTGCCAACTCCGGCCGAACGCGACGTGTGGGGGGTGTGGGGCGCCGATCCGAACGACGTGTGGGCGGTGGGCGGCGACGCGAACGCAGGCACGGGCTTC
>DASUTR010000548.1:0-5504 GCA_036374535.1 Polyangiaceae bacterium | reverse complement strand
GCACGCTGCGCGGCACGCTCGCGAATCCCGTGCTCGGGCTGAAGGTCGCGCTCGGAGCGGTGACCCTCGGCGACGACGCGCAGTCACGGCCGTTCGACGCCTGCCTGCGTGCTCAGTACGATCCCGCGCTGTCGCGCTTCGGGCTGGGCTCCGAGCTTTACATCGACGATCCCGCGCTCGCGCCGTGCGCCGGCCGGCGCGTGGCCGTCGCGAACGCGGCGGGCGAGCTCGATCTCGCCGCGGTCAAGGCGGGAAAGCGTGCGTTTCGCGGCGACGCGCAGCTCTCGCTCGAGGATCTCCCGCTCGATTTCGTGACCCCGCTCGCACGCGCGCACATCGCGGGCCGAGCGCGCGGGCGCGCCGCGCTCGTGCAATCGGCCGGAGAACCGCAGATATCGGCGAAAATCCAGGTCTCGGACGCCACCGTCCGCGAGCTCGAGCTCGGAGAAGGCACACTCGAGGTGCGCTCGAACGGCCCCGACGTGCGCGCGGACATCGCCCTCACGAAGCAGGACGGCTCGCTCACCGGCGAGGCGCGCGCCGGGCTCGACTGGGAGGGCCTCGCCCCCGCTCTCGATCGCCAACGCCCGTTGAGCGCGTCGGCGTCGGTACGGAACGTCGACGCCGCGGTGCTCCAGCCGCTGCTCGAAGACGTCGTGTCCGATCTCACGGGGCGTCTCGACGGCAACGTGCGCTTCGCGCTCGTCCCCGAAAAAAACGCGGGCGGCGAGCTTTCGTACACGGGTGACGTGTCGGGCAAAGCGTCGCTCGAAGGCGGCTCGCTCCAGCTCGCCGGGCTCGGTATGCGGCTTTCGGCGTTGCGCTTGGACGCCGAGGCGAAGAAGACGGGCAACCGCACGATCATCTCCGTGCGCAAGCTGTCGGCCGCGTCGCGCTCGAAAAACCCGAACGTTTCCGCGAGCGCCGATCTCTATCTCGAAGGGCTCGATTTCGAGCGCGGCCGAGCCAACGTCAACCTGCGCGAGGTGCCGCTCATGATCCAGGGTACGCCGCAGGCGACGCTCACGGGAACCGCCGCGGTCGAGCTCGAGCGCCGTGCGAAGGAAGTCCACGTGCTCGTGAGCCTGCCGAAGCTCCTGGCACAGTTGCCGCGCTCGTCCGGCGGCAGCGTGCTTTCGATCGAGAACAATCCGGACATCCAGATCCTCCAGCCGATCGCCGAGCCGACGTTGCGTCCGAGCGGCGACGGTCTGCCCTGGGTGCTCGAGTTCCAGCTCGGACGCGACGTCGTCGTGCGTCGCGCGGATCTCCAGGTTCCCATCGACGGCGTCGCGACCGTCTCCATCGGGAAAGACGTCGACGTGACCGGCGACCTCGACATGGAGCCGGGGGGCCGCGTGCAGCTGCTCGGCAAGGCGTTCATCATCGAGCAGGGTGAGGTGCACTTCGATACGGGCGATCCGACGAACCCGCACCTGCGCGTCCTCGCGAGCTGGCGCGCGCCGGACGCGACGATCGTCTACGTCGAGGTGCGCGGCACGTTCCGCGAAGCGACGCTGCGTCTCGAGAGCGACCCGGCGCGCTCGGAAGCCGAGATTCAGGCGCTGCTGCTCGGCGGCGGCCCGTCCGATTCCGGCGAGGCGCAGACGGCGGGCGTCGGATACGGGGCTGACTTCGTGAGCGAGCTCCTCGCCGACACGAAGCTCCCGCACGTGGAGCTCCGAACGGGCAGCGAGTCCGCCGGCGAGGACCGTCGCTACCAGACCTATACCGCCGCCGTGCAGATCAGCGACAACGTCTGGTTCGAGGGCAGCTACAAAGCTCTGAGCGCCACGGAAACGGGTGAGGGCGGCGACGCCTACACCGGGACGGTCGACTGGCGTTTTCGCCAAAATTGGTCGCTCCGCACCGAGATCGGCAACGTGGGCACGGGGGTGGACCTTCTCTGGCAATACAGGTATTGAGGCGCGCCCCCTGCGCGTCCCGATTTGAGGCGCGAGGACGGGAACGAAGAGAATTTCTTGCTAGACTGGACCCACGCGCGAGGCGAATGCCAATGCGACTTCGAGCGATCGCCACCGGTTGTGTGCTCGTTTGCGTTACCGCATTCGGATGCCAGCAAGCGCGACCTGATGTCGAAAACGAAGGAGACGACGGCGTGAGTGCGAACGGCGGCATGGCGAACGGTGGCGTGACGAACGGTGGCGTGACGAACGGTGGCGTGGGCGTCGGCGGCACGGGAGCAGGCTCGGCCGGCGTCGCGGGCTCGGGGACGGCGGCCGGCGGCGCGGGCGGCGTCGGCGTCGGCGGTGTGGGAGCGGTTGCGGGTGCGGCCGCGTTCGCGGGCGACGGCGGGGTAAATCAAGGCGGAACTTCTGGGAGCGGTGCCACGGCTGGTTCCGGAGGCTCTACGAACGCGCGCTTTCCGTTCCCGCAGAATCAACGCCTCGCCCGCTGCACGTACCCTTCGAGCCCGAACGCCGAAGCTGCTCGCGCGTCGTACCAGCGCTGGAAGATGGAGGTCGTCACCGCCGACGGCGCGGGCGGACACCTGCGCGTGAAGCGCCCGAACTCGCCGGGCGGCGAAGTGAACTCGACCGTCTCCGAAGGCGTCGCCTACGGCATGATCATCGCGGTCATGATGGACGACCAGGCGCTCTTCGATTCGCTCTGGAAGTACTCGCAACTCTGGGTCAACGAGCACGGCTTGATGCACTGGTACATCAACGCGGCCGGCACGCAGGTGCTCGGCAGCGGCGGCGCCACCGACTCCGACGAGGACATCGCCTGGTCGCTCGTCATGGCCGATCGGCAGTGGGGCGGCTCGGGGAGCGTCGGAACGCCGTACCTCGACCTCGCGAAGGCGCAGATCGAGCGCATCTGGCAGTGGGAAGTCGACCATACGCGGGGCGATCTCTTGCTCCCCGGGGACGGCTGGGGCTCGAACATCATCTTCAATCCGTCGTACTTCGCGCCGAACCAGTACCGAATCTTCGGCCAGGTGACGGGCAAGGTCGCGGAGTGGAACCGCGTCATCGACACCGGCTACCGCATCATCGAAGCCTCGCTCAACGCGACGAGCGGCAACGCAGCGAACGGCCTCGTCCCGGCGTGGTGCGACGAGAACGGCGTGCCGAAGTCGCCGAACAACGGCGGCGCGACGAACTACCAGTACGACTCGGCGCGCACCCCGTTCCGCGTCGGACAGGACTTTTGCTACAGCGGCGAGCCCCGAGCCGCGGCTTACCTCGCCAAGATCTCTTCGTTTTTCGCAGGCGTTGGCGCCGCGAACATCGTGGACGGCTACGACCTCAACGGTATGCCGCACCCCGATCCCGATTCGCCCATGGGAAGCCCGCAGTCGGCCGTGTTCGTGGGCAGCGCCGCCGTCGGTGCGATGCACGCCGGCACGTACTCGTCGTTCATCAACGACGCGTACGCCCGCGTCGCGACCGGGGAGCTGCTCGCGCGCAGCCGCTACTACAACCTGAGCTGGACGGCGCTTTCGCTGCTCATGCTCACGGGCAATCTCGTCGAGTACCCGGCCCGCTAGGACCGCGGCATCACTCCCGCGCCGGCAGCCAGGCGACCCACGATCGTCCGGCGGTGTCGGTGCCCTGGACGACGAGAGTCGTAGACGAAGACCAAACGCGATGGACGAAGCTCGGCTCGCTGCCGTGACGATCGACGCCCGCCTGATCGAGCTCGGCCGTCACGTCGCGGATCCCGCGTCGATCCCAAAGGGCCGCGCGCCCGAGCACGTGAGCGGCATGGCTCGTTCCCCCGAGGACCGAGCCGTCGGCGGCCGCCGTGAACACCTCGCTCACGTCGTCGCCTTCGAGAAAACCGAGCGGCTGAATGCCCGCGTCCGACCAGCGAAACGCCTGCGTGCCGGGCTCCCCCAGATCGCCGTTTTCGCGAGGCACGAGCGAGCCGAACGCGACCCGTCCGTCGTCGGTCAAGCTGTAGAAATCCAGAAACACGTTGGTCTCCGCGGGACTCGCGACGACGGTCTTCCCGTC
Organism: Polyangiaceae bacterium; assembly: GCA_036374535.1. Lineage (GTDB taxonomy): Bacteria > Myxococcota_A > Polyangia > Polyangiales > Polyangiaceae > PMG-095. Next base: position 1,521 of record DASUTR010000548.1, on the reverse strand, counting down.
CGCCTCGGTCCAACGAAACAGCGCGGAGAGCCCCGTCGCGTCGACCGTCGTGCCGAGGACGACGGAGCCGTCCGCGCTCAGGGCACGAACCTGATCGTCCGCACCGACACCTTCGAGCGCGACCATCCCGCCCGCCTCGGTCCAACGAAACCCGCGTGACGTCGCTCCGTTCGAGCAGCTGCCGACGATGACCGCGGCGTCGTCGCTCATGAGCTCGGCCCAACATTCCGGAAATCCGTCGAGGGCTCCGAGCGCTTGCGCACCGTCGGTTTCGGTGTAGCGAAAGGCGCGAGGCGGAGCCGCGTCGTTGGAATTGACGAGCAACGCGTGCCCGTCGGGACTCATCCGAGTGACGACGACCGTCTCGGGCAACCCCTCGGCGACGCCGAGGTCGACGGCGCCGCCCGCCTCCGTAAAGCGGTACGTGCGCAGGCTTTGCGCCGTCGTGATGTCGTTCGAGAATCGATACGTGCCGACGGCGGTCCGCGCGTCGTCCGCGACGAAATCGATCACGGCCTCGGCGATGTCCTCGAGGGCGAATGCTCGCCGAACACCATCACCTCGCGACCAGCTGAAGAATCCCCCGAAGTCGCGGCCGTTCCCGGATTCATGCCGTTCCTCGTACTTGCCGAACAGGCGCGCGCCGTCTGCGCTGAGCCAAACGTAGTCCACGGCGAGGGGACGGCGTCCCGGTAGCGCGTCGGCACCCAACCGAACGACGCCTTCCGCTTCGCTCCAGATGAACGCTTCGCCGTCTTCGGGGACGTTGAAGCTCGGGTAGCGATACGAGAAGACTCCCGCGAGGACCGAGCCGTCGCGGCTCGCCCCCGTCACCGAGAGCGCGTCCTCGCGTTCGCTGGTCTCGGTCGCGCCCGGCGGAAAGGTGAGCGGCGGCGGCGGTTCGAGCAAGAGGAAGCGCACCCCGCTCTCGCCGCCCGCGCCGCCTGGTCCGGTTTCGCCGCCAGCTCCCGAATCGTTGCCTTCGCCACCGCGGGAGCCGGCTTCGCCGCCGGTCATCCCGTTGCTGCCGCCGCGACCGGCCCTGCCTCCCGAAGAGCTTGCGGCGCTCGACCCGGCGCCGCCGCCGCTCGTCGCAGCGCCGCTCGCTCCGGGGGCTCCGCCGGTGCGCCCGTCCCCTTCGCCGCGCCCACGCCGCGCCGCTTTGCCCCCGCACGCGTCGAGCGCCACGAGCACCAAGAAAACGAGAACGCGCGTTCCCATGACTCACCCGGCGCCCGGAAGAGCCAAGCGCGTAGGAAACCTCATGCCTCGTTATGCCCGGGCGGCGCTGTCCGTTCGTCGAGCCGTTCGACAAGCCTCGACCGCTTCGGCGCCGCGAGCCCGCGGAGCGAACCCTTGCGCCACCGCACCCGTAAGCCTGCGGGGAAGCAACCACTCCGGCGTGTTGGCTCGCCCACGGTCGCGAGCCGGCAAGCTCACTAACTCACGAGATTCATTCAGGTCACGTCGACGGAATGCGCATTGCTCGAACCGACCGTCATGCTACTCCTCGCGCTCCTC
>DASUTR010000547.1:0-5605 GCA_036374535.1 Polyangiaceae bacterium | reverse complement strand
GACGCCTGATGAACATCGTTGCAGCCGGGCGCTTCGCGCCGCGACGCCTGTTGACGCACTCGTTTACACTCGCGCAGATCGAAGAAGCCTACGACCTCTTCGGACACCAGCGAGACGGCGTGCTCAAGGTCGCGATTCGTCCGTAAAGTCCTCACCAGCGGCTCATCGAGCCGCCTTTCAGGGTGTAGGCACCTCGTCGCGTGCGGCAAAAGTCGTAGAACTCGCGCTGGACGGCGGGCGTATCAGCCGCCAGTTCGTGGACCGTTCGGCTCGTGTACTTGCTCCGGCTGTTCGTGGAAAACGGTTCGCGAGCTTACCGCCTGGTTCGACCGAATCGAAGCACGTCGTCGGTATTTGCCGATCCACCAAGTTCCGGGCGTCGGAGGGTGCGTTCCACGAGACTTGGCAGAACGTAGGGTCAATGTGTCACTCGCAAACGGGGTTCAGCTGCGAACCCAAGCCGGCGATGGCGCTCTCGTAATTCGAACCAGGGCTGTCCACGAGGACGCCGATCACGCCTTCCGAGATGCGGCTATTGAGGGCGCTCACCGAGGCGTTGGTCCAGCGGTCCGCCTGGCCGTCTTTGGCGTAGCTCGTCTCGGCCATGATCGGCCTGCCCGTCTTCTGCCTGAGCCAGCCATAGTTGGCGGTGTCCTCGTTGTACGCGCCGGCGTTGACGAATGCGGGGGAGTCGCCGGGACCCTGAACCCAGACGAGGTCCAGCACATCAATGGGCTGCGCTGACCAGAAGGCATCGGACTGTTCGTCGCTGATCCACGGTGAGTGATTCATGGCCACGACGGCGCTCGGCTGATTCGACTTGACGGCGCAAGTGATGTCGCGCGCGAGCGCGCCGAGCTCGGCGTAGCTCAGCGGGTTACTCTGGTCGTCGTACGAGTACTGGATGAAGTCTCCTTCCAGCCACCAGATCACCTGTTTACCTGGGCTCGCGTGGTGGACCATGCGCGCATAGTTGGCGTATATCTCGACGATCAAGTTTCGGTTATCGCGAATCCATTGGGCGCCGCGCGTGCACAGCGTCTCGTCATCCATGTCCACGTTGCAGTCGCCGAATCCGCCCATCAAGTTGGCCTGGAAACCAATGAAGTAGGCGTAATAGACGACGCTTTTCGCGCTCGATCCGAGGCGCGAAACGACGCCGCAGCCCGCGCAATCGCCGTCGAGGCCACCGCGGTCTTCGTAGCCGACCCAACTCGAGACGAAGTCGAGATACGACGCACGGTCGCCCTCATCCGGGGCTCCCCAGCCGAACGAGCAGCCAAGCGGCGAGCTATTGATGGCGCCGCAGGTACGAGAGCTCGAGCCGCCTCGACCGGAATTGCCCCCCGAACCGACGCCGGTACCGCCCGAGGCCCCACTGTCACTGCCGCCCTCGCGCGGACGTGTGGCGCCGCCGCCGGTGCAGCCGAGCGCCAGTAGGAAAGGCACGAGCAAGCCGGGACGGAAAAGCAGTGAGCGCATGAGTCGATCAATCCGCTCGCGGTTCACCGACGACGATTCCTCGCCCGTTCGGGCCGAGATAGACGCGATCAAAAACGCGTGGATCGCCCTCGATCACGTTGACGACGCCGTACTGGTGAGCGTCGTCGGACACGCGCACCCATTGACTGCCTTCGTCGGTCGAGCGGAACACACCTTTCGTTCCGTCCACTTGCCCCGAGAGGAAGACGGTCGGGTACTCGGCGCCGGGAGCAGCCTTGCCGATCCCCACGCCGTAGCTCTCCTCGACTGAGACGACGGGATTCGCTGTTTTGCCGCCGTCGGTCGAGCGGTAGAGCGCCTTGCCCGTCGAAATCCACAGGTGCCCCGACCGGCCCGGCACCGCCTCGATGTCGGCGACCATCAGCGCGTAGTTCGGAATCGTCGGCAGCGCGCCCGAGCCCTTCTGGAACGTGCCGCCCCCGTCGTTGCTCACATAGAGCACTCCTTCGAGCGCGTCGTAGATGACGACCCGCTTCGGGTCGACGCGATCGGCGGCAGGCTGCAGATCGCCCGCCGACCAATCCGGCACGTCCGCGCTTGGTCGCAGCCCCTGGACCTTCTGCCAACTCTTGCCACGGTCTCGCGAGACCATCACCGGGTCGTGCTTGAAGGTCCAGACGACTGAGCTTCCGTCGGCCGTGACGGCCACCATGCCGCCGGTCTTGGCTCCGGGGGGCACGGAGGCAAACGCTTGCCAAGTCACGCCGCCATCCGTCGAGAACAGGCCGTTCGGCTCAGGCTCTTTCGAGAAGCCCCAAACCGTCCCCGTGCGCACGACGAGGTTCGGCTCGAGCTCGGCGAAGTCGAGTCCCGTAGTTTCCTGGCAGGGCGGATTGTAGGCGCCCTCGGGCGGAGACTGGTCGAGCCTCGCATGGCGCAACCCACAAAAGTCCTTCACGCCGCTGAGGAGCGGAGCACCCTCGGGCGGGCTCACGAGCACGTTGGCAACCGACTCCTCGATGCCATGGTTCGATAGTCGGAACTCGACGGGCTCCGAGACTTCGGCCTTGTCGAGGTTGGTCGTCGACCAGATGCCGGCGCTGATCTCGACGTGGTTGGAATCGAACGGATCGAGATCGATGTCGCCCATCCACCACGGCGAGATGCTATCGCGGTGAAGCGTGGCCCAGTGCGCGCCGTTCACGTCCCACCGAGCGGTCCTCACGATCGGCTTCCAGGTTTTCCCGCCGTTCTTCGTGAAGAAGATCTCGTCCTTGTGGGTCCAGCGATCGATCGTGGTGACGACGACCGCTCCGGCCCGGGTGGGGTCGACGGCGAGGCCGGCATAGCCGAACTTGTCGTCACCCGAGGGCTTCAGAGGGGTCACGTCCGTGGCCGTGCCCTCCTTGGGATCGAGGACGTACACGGCCCCATCCGTCACGTCGTTGGGGCCCGGACCATTGCCGTAAGTCGCCCAGAGTTTTCCGAGCGGGTCGAGCTCGATATGACACGCAAGCATGCCTTTCGGCTGACCCTTCAGCGTCGCCCAAGTCTTTCCGGCATCGCGGCTCTGCATCACGCTGCCTTCCGCTTGGTCCACGGCCGCGTAGAGCACCGGCGTCGCAACGCCTGGCTTGCCGCTCTTGGCATCGAACACGATGGCCGTGATTCCGATCGGATCGTTGCCGGTCCCCTCGGGTAAGCCGGGGCGCTTCTCCCACGTTTCGCCGTGGTTCTCGCTGATCCAGAGGCCCGCCTGACGCGAACCAAAGAACACCTGCGAAGGCTTGCTCGGATCGACGGCGAGGCGCTCCCCGCAAGCGCGGCCCCACTCGTTGCCGCCCATCTTGATGGACATCTCCGTACTTTCCCAAGTACGACCGCGGTCCTTCGAGCGCAGCATCGCGCCCGTTCCCGCCCAGCTCTTCGTGTACAGGCCCACGGCGAGGTACAGCCGGTCCGGATCGGTCGAATCGAGCGCGAGACTCTCGACGCCGAGGTAGTTCGCTTGGGCGCGGCCGACCCAGTCGAGGAGCGGTTGCCACGCCTGACTCCCGGGATCGCGCCGGTAGGCGCCACCAACGTCGGTGCGAGCGTAAACGAGTCCCTCGACCTCTCTGCTGAAAGCAATACCCGATACGTAGCCGCCACCGATGATCACGGCGTTCCGCCACGTGTAGGGCTGAGACGCGCTGCGCGAGCTCGGGGACGTTGCGCCGCGAGACTCTGGCGAACGGGCCATCGGCGGCGTCAGGCACGCCGCTGGGAGGACAGCCAGCGCAACGCGAGACCAGAGACGAGCGGTACTCATTCGATGGTCTCACCCACCGAGCAGAGCTCCGGCGGTTTGGCGCTCATGGAGACGCTGGCTCTTTAGTTCCACGTACCGCGCGGGGCAATATGCGATATTTCCCGCCACATGGACGATTTTTCCTTCCATCTGCAGCCGGTCGCACGGCGTTATCCGAGCGAGCTCCAGGTCGCTCACCTCGGCAACATGCCCGCGAAGAGTCATCTCGTCAGGCGTGAGTTCTCGACTCACAACTTCAGTTTCGTGTTCCGCGGAACGGGGTTCTACGAATGGCGTGGAACGCGCTATCCCGTGCACGGGCCCACGGTGCTCCGACAGTGGCCGGCCGAACCCATGCACTACGGCCCCCATGGAAGATGGCACGAGCTCTATATCGTGTACTCGCCGACTGCCACCGATACGCTGGCTCGCCGTGGCTACGTCACGAGCGAGCGTCCGCTCTGGTCCATCGGAGACACGCGCGGCGTGCAGCGCCACCTGGACGATCTGTCCCGGTTACTGGCCAATCCCGCGGCGCTCGCCGACCAGATCGATCGCATCGACCGCTCTTGTGAACAACTGATACTCGAGAGCCTGATCGGTGCAGCCGCGACGCCCATGGAGAGCGCTGCGGATCGTGTGGGGTCGTTGCGCCGCTGGATCGAGACCCATTGGCGCAAAAACCACGATTTCGATGAGCTTGCCCGGCGGCATGGGCTTTCGCCGACGCACTTCCGAAGGCTCTGGCAAAGGAACGTCGGCGTGCCGCCCCAACGATTCTTGATCGAGGAACGCCTGCGCCACGCTTCTCGAGCGCTGGTCCAGACCGACGCGCCCATCGCCGAGATTGCGCGCGCGCACGGCTTCGGCGATCCCTTGTATTTTTCGCGGCGATTTCGCGCGTTCACGGGTGAGAGCGCCAGCGCGTATCGACGGCGCTATCGTGCCTCGCTCCAATTCTGATTGCGTAACGTCCTTGCGCGCTAGGAGGGCGCGCGAACGCGAGCTCGAGCGATGAGCAGGCTCCGAGGAGCGACGAAGCACGTCCTCGAGTGACCGCGGAGGGCCGCTTCGTTCGAGGCTCCTCGCCCGCGCGGTCGGCAGTGGCAATCCCATCGGCGATTCCGCTCGGTAACCGAAGCGGCCCCGGCAGCATAGAGCGGGGCATGAATGTGCGTTCGTCCAAGGGGTTCTCCCTGTCCAGGCTCGCTGGGCCAGCCCTCGTCGTCGCTTCGCTCGCTGGCTGCGGAGACAACCAGGACGACGCTGGAGCGCGTCGCCTCCTCGCGCGAGTCCGCGCCGACGATTACCGAAGCTGGGAGCGCGCGCCCGGGTGGCCGACACGCCGGGCGACGAGCGCTCCGCACGGCGACCGCGTCGACATCTACGTGAACGACATCATCAGCGAGGCGCTCGCCGTCGCCGAGCCGCTCGCGCGTTGGCCGAAGGATTCCATCGTCGTCAAGGACGGTTGGGACGGATCCGAGCTCGAAATCATCGCCATCATGGAGAAACGCAGCGACGGCTGGTATTGGGCCGAGTTCGACGGCGACGGCGACCCCGACTATTCGGGTCACCCGGACACGTGCATCGATTGCCACAGGGACGGAAGCGACTACGTGCGCGCGTTTCGATTGCCTTAGGCGACCGACGGCCATTCCGCTGCGGAGGTCGTTCGGGCTCGTTTCATCGGACGACCGCCGTCCCACCGAGCCGCGCCAGCCGCTGCTCGATCTGCTTCTGCTCGTGATGATTCCGAGCGCAGCGCGCCGCTTCCTTCAGACAAACGGAGGCCGCGTCCAGCTGTCCGGCATCGGCGAGGAGCGCTCCACGGACGAGGTGGACGTAGGGGTAGCCGTTCGCGTCGATGTC
>DASUTR010000546.1:0-8263 GCA_036374535.1 Polyangiaceae bacterium | reverse complement strand
GGCGGGAGCCCCTCATCGAAGAGGGCTCAGCGGGCGGAACGGCCGGGACCGGCGGAGCGGAGTCGAGCGGCAGCGGCTCGCGCGGCGACGCCGGCTGCGGATGCCGTGCTGCGACCCGTCCCGCGTCGCGAGCGTTCGGTTGGGCTGCTTTCGCCCTCGCGGGGCTCGCCGCGCTCCGGCGCCGGCGGGGCGTTCCTTTCCGGGGTACAGGAGCCTCGCGGGTAACGCCCAGCCGGGGCTCGTGATACATGCGTCCACGACGAGGGTGGCTTGCCCGACGCACGGTCGAACGACGAAACGACGCTCGAGACGCTGAACGATACCGGCGGTGACGAGGATCGAGCCGCGCCGCGACCGGTCGGCATCGGCTTCGTCGTGCTTTGGTCGATGGACGAACCGACATTCATCGGCGCCTGGCTCCCCGTGACGAGCGGGACGAATCGCGGACCGCGACTGCTCGGGCGCGGTCCCGCGCGCGCCGACGACGAATTCCCGCGTCTTTCGAGCCTCCGGCAACGGCCCGAACAGAACGAGCTCCTGCCCCCGTTCGGCAGCGAAGCGCTGTCGCGAGTCCAGCTCGTCATCCGATCCCAGAGCAGCGTCGAGCTCGAGGTCGAAAATCGCGGACGGCGAAGGCTGTCGGTGAACGGTGTCGAGCTCGCTCGCTGCGCCGTGCGTCCCGGTGACGTCCTCGAGCTCGGCAATCGGCTCGTGCTTCTGTGCGCGGCGCGTCCGATGGGGCTCGGCGGTTCTCCGGCGCACGCGGAGCACGCGTTCGGCGGCGCCGACGCTCACGGCCTCGTGGGCGAATCGCCCGCGGCGTGGCAGCTCCGAACGGAGATCGCGTTCGCAGCGCGACGCAACGGGCATGTCCTGATCCTGGGCCCCACCGGCAGCGGCAAGGAGCTCGTCGCCGAAAGCCTGCACGCGCTCTCCGCTCGACCGGGCGCACTCGTCTCACGCAACGCCGCGACGCTCCCCGAAGCGCTCGTGGACGCGGAGCTCTTCGGAAATCCGAAAGGTTATCCGAACCCGGGCATTCCGGAGCGCGAAGGGCTCATCGGAGCCGCACACCGCGGCAGCTTGTTTCTCGACGAGTTCGCCGACCTTCCGAGCGGCGCGCAGGCGCACGTGCTGCGCGTCCTCGACTCGGGTGAGTATCAGCGCCTCGGCGAAAGCCAGAATCGCACCTCCGATTTCCGCCTCATCGCCGCGACGAACCGTCCGGAGAGCGCGCTTCGTGCCGACCTCCTCGCCCGCTTCGACTTCCGCATCCGAGTTCCCGATCTCGCGGCGCGCCGCGAAGACGCCCCGCTGCTTCTCCGTCACCTGTTCGCCGAGGTCACGCGCGACGATCCCGATTTGCGGGCACGCTACGCGCTCGAAAACGGGCTTCCGCGGCTCGCTCCCGGCTTCGTGCGGCGGCTCGTCCAGCATCCGTTTTCCGCGAACGTACGCGAGCTTCGCTACCTGCTCTGGCGCGCGGTCGCGGAGAGCTCGGACGACGCGCTCGAGTGGCCCGGCGACGCGGAAGCTCCGGTCGAGCAACCGGGGGACGAGCTGCCCGCCGCGAAGCTTCAGCGCGCGCTCGACGACAACAACGGCTCCCTCGAGAAGACGTGGCGTGCCCTCGGTCTTCCCAATCGGTACGTGCTCCGTCGCCTCGTCGCAAAGCACGGCTTGACCGTCACGCGCCGCGGGCCGCGGGCTTAGCTCCGCGCCGGCTGCTCGCTAGTGAGCTGCCTTCTTGGGTTCGGCGGCGCTCAGGTATTCGAACGCACGGCGAAGTTGCTCGTGCGTCACGGTGTGACCGACGCGCGCCGAGTCGAGGCGGTGCGGCCAGCCGAGCTCTTTCAAGAGCTTGGCGAACGCTTGCGGATCGCCGCGCGCCGGGTCTTTCGTGCCGTACGCGACGAAGACCCGAGGGCGCTTTTCGACGCTCCGCGCGTTCGACGCTTTCCAGCGCGAGCCGGACCCGCCGGCGAAGAGCGCATAGCCGTCCGCCCCGATGGGGTTCCGGAGCGCGAGCGACGCCGCGTAGTAGGCGCCGCTCGAGAATCCGTAGACGAACGTACGGTCGAAGCGTCCGTGCCGCTCCTCGGCGAGAGCGCGCGCCTTCGCCCACTCGGCTAGCAGCGACGCTTCGACCTCGGCTTCCGTGCGCTGAGCCGTGGGCCACGCCCAGACGTCCGGCGCGCGGCCCGGTCCGAGCCCGAGCCTGCCACGCGGCATGAGCACGGCGAATCCGTAGCGGTCCGCGGCCTGCACCATGGTGCGCTGCTGCTCCCACTGCCAGGTGTTGCCGCGACCGACGAGGCTGTGGAGAAAAACTACTAGGGCGGTCGGCCGTTCCTTCGCTTGCTTCGGTACGTAGAGGCAGACGTCGTTCGCCAGCGCCTCGGTTTCCGGCGCGCACCAGCCCGGCGCCTCGCCCTCCGCCCGCGCCGCGGGAGCGAGGCAGAGCAGGCTCAGGCCGAGCGCCGCCGAGCCGTTCCGTAAGAGACCGAAGCTCCCCGCCGTTCGTCGAACGAGAGTCCCGAGCCGCTTCATGAAGCCACCGAACACCGACACCTACACCGGTCCCTACTCTGCCCGAAGAAATGCGGCGGCGCCCGCCGAGTTTCCCGAGCAAGATCCGAGCTTGGCTGCTAGTGTGGGCGTCGGCTATCCTGATCGTTCGGGTGATCGCTTGAGTCGCGGCGCAACCCTCAAACCGGGTGACAAGCTCGGTCAATACGAGCTTCTGGTTCCGATTGGAGCCGGCGGCATGGGCCGGGTGTGGGCCGCGCGCGAAGGCGCGACGGGCCTGCAGCCGCGGCTCGTCGCCATCAAGACGGCCCTCTCCGAAGACGGCGCCACCGAGGGATTCTGGAAGGTGCTCTTCGACGAAGGGCGCATCGCCTCGCAGGTCACGCACCCGAACGTCTGCTCGATCCACGCGGTCGAGCGCGAGCGCGGCATCGTCTACCTCGTGATGGATTGGTCGGACGGCGGCTCGTTGCGCGAGCTGCTCGACGCGCTCCCGAACCATCGCCTCGACTACCCCATGGCCGCGCGCATCGTTTCGCGCGTCTGCTCGGGCCTGCACGCCGTGCACGAGCTCGTCGGCGAGGACGGCGAGCCGCTCGGCGTCGTCCACCGTGACGTATCGCCGCAGAACGTCCTCATCTCGACGAAGGGTCAGGTGCGCCTCACCGATTTCGGCGTCGCGAAGGCGCGCGGTCAGGTTCACGCCCCCACGCAGACCGGCGAGGTGAAAGGCAAGATCGCCTACATGGCGCCGGAGCAGGTCACGACGAAAGACATCGACCGGCGCGCGGACGTGTTCGCGCTCGGCTGCGTGCTCTACGAAGCGACCACGGGCCAGCGTCCTTTCTCCGGCGCCGACGCGCTCGCGACTCTCTATGCGCTCCTCGAGCAACCGCTGATTCCGCCGAGCGAACGGCTGCCGGGCTTCCCGACGGACCTCGAAGCGATCGTGCTCAAGGCGCTCGAGCGAAACCCGCAAGATCGCTTCCAGACGTCCGAAGAGCTCGGACGTGCGCTCGAGGTTTGGCTCGTCAAGGGCAAGCAATCCGTCTCGGACGCGAACGTCGCGACGCTCGTCAACGCGACGCTCGGCGAACGCATCAAGCAACGCGCGCAGGAAATCGAAGAAGCCGTCTCCGGAATCGAGGCGCCGACGGTCGTGCGCCCCGCACCGAGCGAGGCGAGCACCGATCCCGGCGTTGCGGCGACGCTCGGCGGGTCGGCGACGCCGATGTCGAACAGCGCGCCCCCGAAGAGCTCGAAGCGCAATCTCTTCCTGGCGCTCGCGGCCGGCGTGCTCGTCGTCGGCGGGGCGTTCGCCGTCTCCCGCGGCTCCGGCAAGCCCGAGGTCACCGCCACCGAAAACACGGGACCCGCTCCCACTTCCGCGCCGGCGGCCGTACCGCCGACTGCCTCCGCTGCTTCCACGCCGGCTCCCGAAACCACGACGGTCGAGGTTACGCTCCGGGCGGAGCCCGCGCGCGCGGTGCTCTTCCTCGACGGGGTCGAGCTCGCAAACCCGCACACCCTCAGGGTTCCGCGCGACACGAGACCGCACAAGGTCATCGCCAAAGCGGACGGGTTCGTCGACGGCGAACGGGACGTCGTCTTCGATCGGAACCACGACGTGCTCATTCCGCTGCGCGAGCTCGCCGGCGCGAAGAAACCGGCCGGAGGCCGCGGAACGCTCCGTCCCGCGTCGGCGACGGTGACGCCCGCTCCCACCCCGGCCCCCGCGCCCGCATCGCAAGACCCGGGCATGCCCGTCATTCAGAAGAAAGTCCGCACGCTCGACTCCGAGAATCCGTTCGCGCCGCCCGCGAAGTAACGGCGGTCGCGCAGGCGCGAACCTCGCGTAAACCCGCGTCGGCGAGGAGCGGGAGTTGCGACACCCGCCGCTCCGTGCTCCACTTCCGCGCGTGAAACGGCGAGCGCCTCGCCATTCCGGTTTTCTGCGAGTGAAGCTGCGGCTCCTCGCGGCGCTGGCGCTTGCACTGCTCGGCGGCGACCACGTCTTGCCGGCGCTGCATCATCTTGTCGTTTCTCACGAGCTCTGCGCCGAGCACGGCGTCCTCGAGCACGCCGGCGCTGCCGCGCGGGAGCACGCCCATCGCGACGATACGCCTGCTTTTCAGGGTATTTCGGCCGAGGGCGAGCATCACGACCACTGCGGCTCGGTGCCCGCCTCCCCGCCCCGAGCGCCCTTCGTGGCGGCCTTCAGCGCGGCGTTCGCGCCGGTGTGCGCCGCGGCTCCGCCGTTCGTCGCCGCCTCCGCAGCGGTGCCGCCGGCGGACGTACTCGCGTTCGCGCCGAAGCAGTCGCCACCCGCGTAGGCGCGGCGCCGGCACTTTTTCGTCCTCCTCGCGCTCGTCTCGTTCGAGCGTGCCCCACGTCCATGTTTCGGAGCCTCGCTCCGACGACCGCTTCCCGTCTCGCCGGGTTGCCGGCGAGTTTCCACGTTTCCATGCACCCTTCCACTCCCCCATCCCGGCGGCTCGACCCGTCGTCGAGACATGCCGCCGTTGCGGCTGCTCTCGCTAGTTCGATCCTCGTGTTCCCGGCGCCCGGCCGGGCTCAAACCACGCCACCTCCACCATCGGACGCCGGCGTCCCCGTAGCGGACGCGGGTGTCGAGGCCCCCGCCGTCCCGACGACGCCTCCCGAATCATCGACGAACCCTCCCCCGACCGCCGCCCCCGACGCTGGCCGGGCACGCGAAGAAGCCGAAATCGCGGCCGAACTCGGGCGCATGAAGGAGCAGAAGAGCGCTGCGGGCGGAGACGCCGCCACTCCTCCGGTGGCTCCCGCGAACACCGGGACGAGCGCTTCCCGGGGGCTGAGTAATGCCATGAATCCGGCGATTACGGCGGTCGGCATCGTGCTCGGCGGATACAGCTCGCGTCCCGGGGATGCGCCCGGGGGCGTCGAGGACGACCTCGAGTCGGGGATCTTCCTGCAAGAGGTCGAGCTTCGCGCGAGCGCCATCGTCGACCCGTACTTCCGCGCCGACGTGAGCATCGCGGGCAACACCGAAGAGATCGGCTTCGAGGAAGCGTACCTGACGACGCTCGAGATTCCGCGCGTCACGCTTCGGGCGGGCCAGATGCGCGCCTCGCTCGGGCGCCACAATCTCCTGCATACGCACGCCTTCCCGTTCGTGACCGCCCCGCTGCCCTTCCGCGCGTTCTTCGGCGCCGAGGGTCTGGCCGATCCCGGCGTTTCCGCCGACGTCCTCCTGCCGCTGCCGTTTTACACCGAGCTCACGGCACAAGCGTTCGCGGGCGAGTGGGCGCCGTTCGAGGGCGGCACCGCGGACGATCCCGCAACGCCCGTCGACGAAGCGGCGCCCGACGCGCGGCGGCGCGGTGATTTCGCGTACGTGGGGCACCTGAAGACGCTCTTCGAGCTCGGCGCCCCGACGACGCTCGAGCTCGGCGGGACGTACGTCGGAGGGCGGAACGGCTTCGGCGGGCGCACTCACGTCGTCGCCGGTGACCTCACCGTCAAGTGGCGGCCCCTCGACGCCGAGCGCTACGTCGGCGTCGATTGGACGACCGAGTACGTCTGGCTCGACCGCGAGCAGGCGCCCGAGGAGCCTCGCACCGGCGGCGGGTACACGGCCGTTCGCTGCCAGTTCGCGCAGCGCTTCTGGCTCCAGGCGCGCGGCGCGCTGCTCGGCTTGCCCGCGAACGACGAGATCCGCGTCGTCCGCGGGGAAGCGCTCGGGGCGTTCGTGCCGAGCGAATACTCGGCGCTCCGCCTGCAATACGGCATCGAGAAAGCGCAGAACTCTCCCGCTCCCCTCGTCCACGAAGTCTTCGCGCAGGCCGTTTTTTCGATCGGCCCGCACCCGGCCCACGCGTATTGATCCGAAGGAACGACGCCATGACCCGTTTCGTCTTTGCATTCGCAATCTTGGTCGCGGGGATGCTGCTCCCAGCACCCGCGCTCGCAGAGCTCCGCATCGTCACGACCACGACGGATCTCGGCTACTTCGCGAGCACGATCGGCCGCGACCGCGTGAAGGTCGATACGATCTGCCAGGGTACGCAGGACCCCCATTTCGTTCAGGCGCGGCCGAGCTACATGGTCACGCTCAGTCGGGCCGATCTCGTGGTGGCGGTAGGGCTCGAGCTCGAAGTCGGCTGGCTCCCGTCGCTGATTCAGGGCGCGAGGAACCCCGCGATCAATCCCGGCAAGCCCGGCTACTTCGAAGCCGCAAGCGCCATTCGGCCCATCGACGTGCCGGAGGGACAGGTCAATCGCGCGCACGGTGACGTCCATCCGACCGGAAACCCGCATTTCTGGCTCGATCCGCTGAACGGAAAGCTCGCGGCGCGCGCCATCGCCGAAAAGATGGCGGCGCTCGACCCGAAGAACGCCGCGTTCTTCCGCGCGAACGCGAAGGCCTTCGAGGCGCGCATCGACCAGAAGATGGCCGAATGGTCGGCGAAGATGGCGCCGTACAAGAACGCGAAGATCGCCTCGTACCACGCGACCTTCAACTACTTCCACAAGCGCTTCGGTCTCGTCGGCGTCGGCTACCTCGAAGACCGACCCGGGATTCCGCCCTCGCCCGCGCACCTCGTGGATTTGATTCGCCGCATGAAGGCCGACAAGGTTCCCGTCATCTTCCACGAATCGTTCCACGATCGCGCGACGTCCGACATGGTCGCGTCGAAGACGGGAGCGCGCGTGCTCCTGCTCGCGACGTCGGTCGGCGGTGCGAAGAACGTGAAGACGTACGAAGAGCTCGTCGACGCGATCGTGAACGCGTTCGTCGACGCCGTGAAAAAGGGCGCTCCGTGAGCGACGCGCTCGTATTTTTGGGGCCGGCGCTCGCGCTCTGCCTCGTGATCGCCAGCATCCACGTGTACCTCGGGATGCACGTGCTCGCGCGCGAGGTCATCTTCGTCGACCTTTCCCTCGCGCAGCTCGCGGCGCTCGGGGCGACCGTGGCCGGGCTCGCGTCGGGGGAAGAAGAGCCGGGCTGGGCCGCGCACGGCATGGCGCTCGGCTTCACCGTAGCGGGCGCGGCGGTCTTCGCGTTCACGCGGCGCGCCCGGCGGCGCGTCTCGCAGGAAGCCATCGTGGGCATCGTGTATGCCGTCGCGAGCGCCGTCACGGTGCTCGTCGTCAGTCATTCGCCGCACGGCGCCGAGCACATCAAGGACATTCTCGTCGGGTCGCTGCTCAACACCACGTGGACGAACGTCTGGCAGACGGCCGCGGCCTACGTCGTTCTCGGCGCGCTGGAGCTCGCGTTCGCGCGGCGTTTCATCGCGATTTCGTGGCGCCCGGACGAAGCCGAACGGAACACTCGCCGCGTGGAGCTCTGGGATTTCGCGTTCTACGTGCTCTTCGGCCTCGTCATCACGATCAGCGTGCGGTTCGCGGGCATCCTGCTCGTGTTTTCGTTCCTCATCGTCCCAGCCGTGATCACGGGGCTCTTTTCGGAGCGCTTGCTCGGACGCCTGCTCTTCGGCTGGGGCGTCGCCGTCGCGGCGAGCGCGCTCGGTTTGTTCGCTTCCTGGACGTGGGACCTGCCGACGGGCGCGGCGATCGTCGCGGCGTTCGGAGCCCTGCTCGTGCTCGCGGCGGCGGCACGGGCCGCGCTGCGACGCCCGGCGGCGCCGTAGCTCACGGAGCGGCGAGCGCGGCTTCGAGCGACTCGAGGAGCTTCGGATCCTCGGGGTCGACCTTCGAGGGGAAGTACGCGAGCACCTCGCCGTTC
>DASUTR010000545.1:0-4702 GCA_036374535.1 Polyangiaceae bacterium | reverse complement strand
GGTCGACGATGGCGAGCCGCGTGTGAACGAGCACGGCGGGAGCGCGGCCGGCAGGTCCCCGGACGACCTCGATGCCTGCGTCGTCGGGACCGCGGTGCCGGAGCGCGTCCCGCATCCGTAGCGCGGCCGGCTGCGCGAGCTCGAGATCGACGCCCAAGAGTCCAGCGATGCCGCACATGCGAGGTCGGAGCCTAGACGTTCGGCGAGGCCACGCAACCACCGCTCGATGAAGAGCTCGGGCGCGCGAGCGCGGGCCAGCGCCGGCTCCGATTCTACGGCGCGCGCCGTTCGGGCGCGCGGTTGCGAAAAAACGAGCTCGAAACTACTGTCGCCGCCTTACCCGACCGCCAGGGCTTGAAAATGGGCATTCGGTGATCTTCAACGATCTCGTCTTCTTCGTCGCGTTCCTGATCCCGAGCGTCACCGCGTTTCACTTGGTAGGGCCGGCGGCGAAGCCGTGGGTGATCGCCGGATTCGGCTTCGGCTTTTTCCTGTACTTCTCGACGATCATGTTCGGGAGCGGCTGGGCCGTGCTCACCGCACTCATTCTGGTGTGGCAGTGCTTCACCGCGCGCTTCTATCGCAAAGGCTCGCGCTTTTGCCTGTTCGGAATCGTGCAGGCGATCCTCGTGCTCGGGCTGTTCAAGTATCTGGGCTTTCTCGCTCGTATCTGGAACGACGCCGCGGGGTGGTTCGCGTTTCCGGAGCTCACCGGGCTTCCGGCGCTCATTCTGCCCCTCGGCCTGAGCTTCTTTACGTTCGAGTTCATCCACTACGCGGCGGACTGCTACGTCGGCAAGATCCAAGCGCCCCGCTTTCGCGACTACGCGGCGTTCATCTTCTTCTTTCCGACTATGGTCGCCGGTCCGATCAAGCGTTTCCAGCAGTTCAGCGCTGAGCTCGCGCACGCCCGCTTCGAGCCCGGCGCGGTCTCGCAGGGAATGACGCGGATCGCCGTCGGGCTCGGGAAGAAGCACGTGCTCGCCGACTCGTTCCACGGCTGGTCCGCCCCGCTCAACACGGATGCGCTCTTCACCGCGGACCGCAGCACCATCGTGCTCCAGCTCGTGGCGTACAGCTGGAAGATGTATTTCGACTTTTCGGGCTACTCCGACATCGCCATCGGCAGCGCCAAGCTGTTCGGCATCGTGGTGCCCGAAAACTTCAACTGGCCCTACTTCGCGCGCAACATCGTCGAGTTTTGGCGGCGCTGGCACATCTCGCTCATGAGCTGGCTCGAGAGCTATATCTTCGTGCCCCTGCTTTTCAGCCGGTGGAACCTGCCGGGCTTCGAAGGCAGGGCGAATCCGAGACGCATTGCCGCCGCCACGCTGGTCGTCTTCGTGGTGAGCGGCCTGTGGCACGGAGCGAGCTACAATTACGTGATCTGGGGCGTGTACATGGGGATCGTGGTCGGTAGCTATCGCTTGCTGAAGAGCATGCCGTACTTCGCAACGCGGCAGCTCCCCTGGGCGCTCGGCACCGCTCTCACCTATTCGTTCGTCCTGCTCGGGTACGTGTTCTATGCGATGGACGAGCGGCACGCGCTCTTCGCGCTCGGTCGCATCTTCGGCTTCTTGTGACGCAGCCTGCCGGGTCGTGGCAAATGCGCCGCGGACCCTGAAATGGTTCCGGGCCGAAACGAAACGCTACGATGCGCCTTGCGGAGCGTCGCCTTTGGTCCGACACTCGGCCACCCTGAAGGATGGAGACGAACGGTGGATAGAGAGAACGTCAAGACGGCGCTGGAAGGAGTCTTCGCGAAGGTGTTCGGACGGAAGATCGAGATCTTCGACGCCATGACCGCGAACGACGTCGAGGGGTGGGACTCGATGACCAACATTCGCTTGCTCGACGCGGTCGAACGCGAATTCGGCGTGCGGCTCTCGGTGAGCGAGGTCATGGGCCTCGGCTCCGTCGGCTCTCTCATCGATCTCGTCCACGGTAAGAAGGCGTGATCGAGCGCTTGCGCATCGTTTATGAGGTGCTCGGAGGGTTTCGACCGCTCCCCGACGACGCGCCGTTTTGGGCGGAGCTGCTCCTGCCGCTCTGGTGGTGCGCGCTGATTTCGCTCGCGCTCGCGTTCGGCGGCGCCGGCGTGAAGTTCGCCTACATCGATTTCTGAGCGCGGCGCAAAATCGCTCTCAAACCGGGCGCTGCCAGTAGCAGCACTTCGAATCGACGGGCACGAGCTCGGCGGTAATGCCGCGCTGGCGGCGGAACTCGTCGACCGCCTTGTTGCAGTCGGCCCAAGCGTGCTCGCCGTAGTCGTCGATGATGACGTACCCGCCGGGAGAAAGCCTGTCGTAGAGACCGGTGAGCGCGTCCATCGTCGACTCGTAATAGTCGCCGTCGAGGCGCATGACGGACAGCCGTTCGATGGGTGCTTGCGGGAGCGTGTCCTTGAACCAACCTTCCAAGAACCGCACTCGCTCGTCGAGCAAGCCGAAGCGCGCGAAGTTCGTTTCCACGTCCGCGCGCGATACGGCAAGGTGCTTGAAGTCCGTCGTCATGGCCTTGCTCGCGTGAACGCGCGCTTCCTTCGGGAACTTTTCGGCGTCGGGTTGCGGCAGACCCTGGAACGAATCAGCGACCCAGACACGGCGGTCCTCGACATCGTACGCCTTAAGCAGCGCACGCATGAAAATGGTCGCACCGCCGCGCCAAACGCCCGTCTCGATGAAGTCGCCGGGAACGCCCTTGGCAATGACGTCCTTCATGCAGCGCTCGACGTTGTCGAGCCGCACGACGGGGAGCATCGAGTAGACCTCCCCGCGGATGCAGTGATCGAGCAACTGTGTCGGAAAGCGCCAGTCGTCGTAATCCGGGCCCGGACGCTCGAGCGTGCCGGTGAGCACCCGCTTCAAGAGATCGAGATAGAGTTGGGCGGTATCGGCCATGAATGCCCCTGGCAGCGACGCTCGAACTAGCATGAGACGCTAGCGTCGATCAAACGTCCGAGCTACTCTGCTCCGCGCTTTTCGGCTTTCGAGCGAGCATGTCCGATCTCAGCGAGCTCAAGACGCGATTTCTGTCGGCCGACGACGTGAACGACGCGCTTTCGATCGTCGCCGGCCTCCGCAAACTTCCGGCCGACGCGTTCGGCGCCGGCTTCGCGCCGGGCCGGTTGGCCGTGCTCACGGGTTACACGAGCAAGTGGCTGACCGAGCTCACGTTCGGTCACGCGCTCGCCCGGGGTGTTCGGCTCGAGACCACGGAAACGCTGTACGGGCTCTACGAACAAGCGCTTTTCTCGCGCGACCCGGAGCTCGTCGCGTTCCGCCCGACCATCGTCTACTTCTGCGTGGGGTCCGAGCACCTCGTCCTCGACTCCGTCGAGTCGGAGGTCGCGCGCTGGCGAAACGCTTGGGAAACGGCGCGCTCGCTCTTCGACTGCGACGTGATCATGAACACGTTCGTGGAACCCGGGCCGCGTGTCTTCGGCAACGCCGAGCTCAAGATCGCCGAGAGCCGCGGGCGGCGGATCGCGGAGCTCAACCTCGCGCTTGCCCGGACGGCCCCACCCTACGTTCACTTTCACGACGTGAACGCGCTCGCGCTCGAGCTCGGTCGAGCTTCGATGTTCGATCCGAAATGGTTCACGTTGGCGAAGCTGCCCGCGAATCTGAGCTGCCTGCCGGCGTATGCGCAGAGTCTGGCGTCGGTGATCGTCGCGATTTTGGGTCGCTCGAAGAAGGGGATCGTGCTCGACCTGGACGGAACGCTCTGGGGCGGAGTCGTCGGCGACGACGGCGTCGACGGCATCCGCATCGGAGCCGACACGGCCGAGGGCGAAAGCTTCCGGCAGTTCCAGAGCTACTTGAAAGCGCTCGGCGAGCGCGGGGTGTTTCTCGCCGTTTGCAGCAAGAACGAGGAAGCCATCGCTCGCGCCGCCTTCGCCCGACCGGACATGGTGCTGAAGTTGAACGACTTCAGCGCCTTTTTGGCGGGCTGGGGGCAGAAAGACAAGGCGATCCTCGAGATCGCGTCCGCGCTCAACGTACTGCCCGAATCGCTCGTCTTCGTCGACGACAACCCCGCGGAGCGCGAGCTCGTGCGGCAGCGCTTGCCCGAGGTCACGGTCGTCGATCTGCCGAACGACCCCGCCGGCTACGCGGCGGCGCTCGCGAAAGGGCGCCACTTCGAGACGGTGCACGTGTCGAACGAGGATCGCTTGCGAGCCAAGAGCGCGGACGCCGAGCTCGCACGCTCGACGCTCGAGCAGAGCGCCGGGAGCTACGACGAGTACCTCGCGAGCCTGCGCATGGAAGCCTCGATCAGGCCGTGGAACGCCGACGAGGTGCCGCGCGTGGTTCAGCTCGTCGGCAAGACCAATCAGTTCAATCTGACGGGCCAGCGCTTCACGGATGCGCAAATGCGCTCGCGCATCGACAATCCCGAGTTTTTGTCGCTCTGCCTCAGCCTGCGCGATCGGTTCGGCGACCACGGGCTCGTCTCGGTGCTCGCGGGGCGCTTGGCCGACGGCGAGTGCCATATCGAAAATTGGGTGATGAGCTGCCGGGTCTTCAAGCGCAGCGTCGAGGCAGCCTTCTTCGAGGAAGCGTGCCGTGAGCTACGCCTGCGCGGAGTGCGCGCCGTCGTGGGGACGCTCGTGCCGACGCCCCGCAACGGCTACGTGACGGATCTTTTTTCGTCGCTCGGTTTCAGCCAAACCGGCAGCGAACCGACCGGCGTCAGTTCT
>DASUTR010000544.1:0-2038 GCA_036374535.1 Polyangiaceae bacterium | reverse complement strand
GCCGTCGAGGGACACGCACGGAACGCCCGAATCGAGGCGCGTATTGACGACGGGCACGCCGCACGCCATCGCCTCGAGTTGGACGATGCCGAATGCCTCGCTGCGGGCGTTGGACGCGAGCACGAAGACGTCCGCGGCTTGATAATAGGGGCGAACGTTCTCGACCTCCGTCAGGATCGTTACGCGGTCCGCGACGCCGGCGTCCCGCGCCTCGCGGGTGAGCTCTCCGAAGAGGGGCCCCTCGCCGACGATGATCAGATGGCCCTCGACGCGCCGCATCGCCCGGATCAGGTATTCGAAACCCTTGTAATAGACGAGTCGCCCCACGCTGAGGACGATGCGCGAGCCGAAGCGAGCGCGGATGTCACGAACGGCTGCGTCGTCGTGCTCCCCGAACCGCCGGGCGTCGATGCCGTAGGGGATCACGGCGCATTTCTTCTCGTAGCTCCGAACGACCCGCGAGCTCGTGATGTGATTCGGCGTCGCCACGACGATGGCATCGGCGCGCCGGAATGCATGGCGCAAGACCGGCTCGAATAGCGTGCCGAGCACTCGCTGCCGGACGATGTCGCTGTGATGGGAGAATACGAGCTTGCCTGGCACCCGGCTCGCCAGATACGACAGGATCGCCGTCGGGTTGGGCAGGTGAACGTGGACGATGTCCGCGCGCGCTTCACGCATGCGGCGTCCCAAGTCCGGGCAGACGGAAGCGGCCGAGAGGTTGAAGAGCGTGCCTGTCCGCGTGACGCGGATTCCGTTGATCGTCTCCTCGACGGTCTCCGGTCCCTCGTTCGCCACGAGGGCTTCCGTCTCGATCGAGCCGCTGAGTCCTTCGCACAGCGCTCCGAGGTGGCTCTCGATCCCGCCTTTGTGAGGCGGATAGAACTTTCCCACGTGGAGAACCTTGACGTTCGACATCGGCTAGGCGCTCCGCGTGAGGTCGTCGTAGGCGGCGAGGATCTCGTCTGCCAGGCGCTCGCGACCGAAGCGCATTTCAGCGTCGTTGCGCGCCGCCGCCGAGAGTCGGGCGCGGAGCTCGGCGTCTTGCACGAGCTCGAGGATCTTCTGCGCGAGCTCGGCGGCGTCGCCCGGGCGAAATCCGAGCGCCGTTCGGCCCTCCGTGAAGAGCTCGACCGCGCCCCCGCCGCGGGAGACGATCACACTGCGGCCGCTCGCCATGGCCTCGACGATCGTCCTTCCGAAAGGTTCGGGGCGCTCACTCGCATGCACGACTACGTCGAGCCCCTGATACACCCTTGCCACGTCCTTCTGGAAGGGAACCAGTCCGACGTCGGAGCTCATGCCGGAGCTTTCGATGACGCTTCTCAGCTCGGCAACGCTCAACTCCGACCCGTGCGTCCCATAGAGGGGGCCGCCGACGATATAGAACCGGAGCGGCTGCTCGGGCAGGGCGTCGCGAACGCGACGGGCCGCCGAAAGGAACGTCCGATGCCCCTTCCACCAAGCGTAGGTCGCGACCAACCCAATCACCACCGCGTCGGGCGGCGGGGCGCTCAACCCCGAGAGCAGCGCCAAGTGCTCGAGCGTGCGGGCGCGCGGCTGGAACGCGTCGAGGTCGACGCCGTTGTAGACGACTCGCGTGCGCAGCGACGGCTCGACCTCGAGCGCGTCTGCCTCGACCGCTTTGGAGTTCGCCACGAACAGCGCCTTCCTTCGCAGGACGGGCAGCGCGCGACGGCTCATCGGGCGCTCGCTCAGAAAATCCCGCAGATGAACGATACGCGGCAGATTCGGCAGGGCGAGCGCGGCGAGCAGATGAGCTTTCATGCCGTTGGTGTGAATGAGCGTCGGACGATAGCTCAGCACGGAGCGGCGAAACTTCGCCGCATAGGGAGCGACCGCGAGCGCGGCTTTCAAGACGTGGAGTGCCCGAGCCGTGCTCCTTCCGCTTTCTGCCGACTCGCCGGCCGCTGCGAGCTCGGGCGGCAACGGCAAAACCTCGACCTCGATCCCCATTCGGCGGATCTCGCCCTCGAGTTGACCGTGCTGGAGCAGAAGAAGCTTCTTCTCGACGGGC